>NZ_JBUEGC010000040.1:0-67838 GCF_054963655.1 Streptomyces sp. HSS9-12
GCTCTATTCGCACCGTTCCCGGTCCGAATTCGACATCCAGAGGCCGTTGGAAAGCCTTTGCCTTTCGGCTTCTCCGACTTTATCAGATTCGCTTTGGCCGATTTGCTCGGCTCAACGCTCCCGATAACTATCCGAGAGGTGCTCCGCAGGGCTTGGTTTCCCGTCCGGAGCGGCGATGATCTTACGTGCTTGCGGAGAAGCCTGTCCAGCTCCCCCGGCAACCGTTCGAATCTACCTCCCGGCTCGACCCGTGTCAACAGGTCCGCCGGAGACAGCGACCTTAGCAGGTCAGGGCCGCCGGATGCACATCAGGCGGCGGCCGGCAGCTCGGCGCTACGGTCCCCGGCCTCGAGGTCCCCCGTCTCGCCGGCACGTACCGCCCGGCCACCCACCACATAAACGTACGCCAGGAAGGCCAGCTCTGCGGCGACGCCGATCGTGATGCGGGCCCACGTGGGGAGACCGGAAGGGGTTACGAAGCCCTCAATCACTCCCGAGACGAAGAGCACGACCGCGAGACCGATCGCCATGCCGATCGCGGCCCGGCCCTCCTGCGCGAGCGCTGAGCGGCGGGGTCGCGGGCCGGGGTCGATGAGCGTCCAACCGAGCCTGAGGCCCGTTCCCGCGGCGACGAAGACGGCGGTGAGCTCCAGCAAGCCGTGCGGGAGTATCAGGCCCAGGAAGGTGTCGAGCCGGCCCGCCGAGGACATCAAGCCCAGACCGACGCCCAGATTGAGCGTGTTCTGGAAGAGCACCCAGAGCACCGGCAGTCCCAGGAAGCCCCCGAAGACCAGGCACGTCGCGGCGACCTGGGCGTTGTTCGTCCAGACCTGGGCGGCGAAGGCGGCCGCCGCGTGGCTCGAGTAGTAGGTCTCGTACTGGCCGCCGGGACGGGTCAGCTCTCGCAGCTCGTCCGGGGCCGCGATGGACGCCTGTACTTCCGGGTGGGTACCGATCCACCACCCGATCAGGACGGCGAGGGCTGTGGACAGTACGGCTGTCAGGCCCCACCATCGCCGCGTCCGATACAGGGCGGCCGGGAAGCCCACGGCGAGAAAGTGCGCGGCGTCCCGCCAACTCGCCTTGCGGGCACCCGTGACGGCGCTGCGGGCGCGCGCGACGAGCTGCGTCAGTCGGCCGGTGAGCTGCGGGTCGGGGGCGCTCGACTGAATCAGCGAGAGGTGGGTGGCCGCTCGCTGGTAGAGCATGACGAGCTCGTCGGCTTCCGCACCGGTCAGGCGACTCCGGCGCCGCAGCAGCACGTCCAGGCGGTCCCACTCGGTGCTGTGGGCGGCGACGAACACATCCAGGTCCACGGGGCGCTGCTCCTCGATGGGACATCGGCACAGGTACGCGGCCCGTGGTGGTGCGGATGCACGGACCGCGCACTCAGCTTGGCAGACAGTGGTCGATCGACGGCAGACTGGTCGCACGGGTGTACGGGGCAGGGTACGGGCACGGCCCGTGGCAGATCGGGGAACGCGAAAACGTATGAGAGAGGACGCCGCACGTGACTGAGCTCGTGACCGGTGAGGCCGTGGTGCTGGGACTGCGGCCCGCGAAGCTGCCGAGCCGCACGCTGGCGGTGTTGATCGACCTGGTGGTGATCTGGACCGCCTATATAGCGCTGTCGGTGGCGCTCATAGCGGCGACGGCTTCGTTGGACCCGGCGGCGGAGGCTGCCGTGTCGGTGGCCTTGTTCGTGCTGGTGCTGGTGGGGCTGCCGATCGCGGTGGAGACACTGAGCCGCGGACGTTCTCTGGGGAAGCTCGCGTGTGGGCTGCGCGTGGTCCGGGACGACGGTGGGCCGATCCGTTTCCGGCACGCGCTGGTACGCGGCGCGATGGGCGTCGTGGAAATCCTGATGACGTTCGGGGCGGTCGCGGTGATCGCGTCTTTGGTGTCGGCCCGGGGGCGGCGGCTGGGGGACGTCTTCGCGGGGACGCTGGTCGTACGGGAGCGCATACCGGTGCCCGAGGCGGTGCGGATGCCGCCCCCGCCGCCGTGGCTGGCCGGCCGGCTGGGCGCGCTGGACCTGTCGCGGGTGCCGGAGGGGCTGTGGCTTGCGGTACGTCAGTACCTGAGCCGTATCGGCGATCTGGATCCGCAGGTCAGCTGGACTCTGGCGGCGCGGCTGGCGGCGGACGTCGTTTCCTTCACGGGTACGGCGGTGCCCGACGGGGTTCCCCCGGCTGCCTTTTTGGCGGGGGTGGCGGGCGAGCGGCAGGCACGCGACGCGCAGCGGGCCTTCGGTACGCCTGCGCCCGGTCCGTGGGCTGCGCCGACGGGGACGCCGGGACACTGGTCCGCGTCGGCTGCCGGTCCGGAGTCCGCACCGGCCATGCCTTCTGATTCGCCACCGAATCCGGCTCCTGTGGCGGCCCAGGATCCGTCGTCGCCGGAAGCCGCCGAGCCGGGCCCGGTCCACACAGTGCGGGCGGAGCCGCCCCACGCATCAACGGGCTTCGTACCGCCAGCGTGACCGTGCGGCTCTCGGCAGTTCTCAGCTGAAGGCCGAGGGCGGGGACTCGAGGTCTTCGAGTTCGATCCCGGGAGCGGACAGGACGACGTCACCGGCGATGTGCACGGTGCTCTGCTCCCCCGTCTCCAGGTCGGTGACCCGGTAGTGGTCCACGGTGAGGGGGCCACTGTCAGTGGCGTGTGTTTCCCTCTTCATCAAGGCCCAGGACTGGTCGAGCGTGCGGGGCGCCAGGACGGGGCTGGTGAAGGCGACGAGTCGGATACGGGTGGCTGGGGGGCCGCCCGCCACGTTGGCGGCCGAAGCCTCGGTGAGGCGGAGCAGCCGGGCCGTGGCGACGAGAAAAGCGGGGGAGGCACCAGTGAAGGCATGGGCACGGACTTTGCCCTCAGTGGCGTGGGCGCCGGTGGGATCCGTACGGACCCAGGTCACTCCCTCGAGAGCCGCGCCGCGGACCTGCCAGCTCGCGGCGTGGAGTTCCAGGCGAATAGGGCGGCCGAGTGCGTCGGTGGTGAGGTCGACCGAGCCGACGTGATCACCGGAGGGGGAGGTGATCTGGGAGACGTAGCGCCAGCCGGAGGGGCCGACGGCGCAGTGGAAGTGCTCTTGTCCGAGGGGGGTGTGGTCGTGCGGGTCGTGAAGCGAGTAGCGGCCGCGGGGCATGATGAGGTCCTTGACGGGCCGGGCCCCCGCGGCTGGCGGGGGCCCGGCTTGATCGTCGTGGTGCTGGTGCTGTCAGTAGCGGTAGTGGTCGGGCTTGTACGGGCCCTCCACCGGAACGCCGATGTACTCAGCCTGCTCCGGCCGCAGCGTGGTCAGCTTGGCGCCGAGCGCGTCGAGGTGGAGCCGGGCGACCTTCTCGTCCAGGTGCTTGGGCAGGACATAGACGCCGATGGGGTAGGCCTGCGGCTTGGTGAACAGCTCGATCTGCGCGATCGTCTGGTTCGCGAAGGAGTTGGACATCACGAACGACGGGTGACCGGTGGCGTTGCCCAGGTTCAGCAGACGGCCCTCGGATAGCACGATGATCTTCTTGCCGTCGGGGAACGTCCAGGTGTGGACCTGGGGCTTGACCTCGTCCTTCACGATGCCCGGGATCTTTGCCAGGCCGGCCATGTCGATCTCGTTGTCGAAGTGGCCGATGTTCCCGACGATGGCCTGGTGCTTCATCTTGGCCATGTCGGAGGCCATGATGATGTCCTTGTTGCCGGTCGTGGTGATGAAGATGTCGGCCGTCTCGACCACGTCGTCCAGGGTGGCGACCTGGTAGCCGTCCATCGCCGCCTGCAGCGCGCAGATGGGGTCGATCTCGGTGACGACGACGCGCGCGCCCTGGCCGCGCAGCGACTCGGCGCAACCCTTGCCCACGTCGCCGTAGCCACAGACGACCGCGACCTTGCCGCCGATCAGCACGTCGGTGGCCCGGTTGATGCCGTCGACCAGCGAGTGCCGGCAGCCGTACTTGTTGTCGAACTTCGACTTGGTCACCGAGTCGTTGACGTTGATCGCCGGGAACAGCAGCTCGCCGGCCTGCTGCATCTCGTACAGCCGGTGGACACCGGTAGTGGTCTCCTCGGTCACACCGCGGATCTCCGAGGCGAGCTGGGTCCACTTCTGCGGGTTCTCACCGATCGTGCGGTTCAGCAGCTCGAGGATGATGCGGTACTCGTCGTTGTCCGCCGTCGAGGGGTCCGGGACGGCCCCCGCCTTCTCGAACTCGACGCCCTTGTGGACGAGAAGGGTGGCGTCACCACCGTCGTCCAGGATCATGTTCGGGCCACCGGTCGGGGTGCCCGGCCAGGTCAGGGCCTGCTCCGTGCACCACCAGTACTCGTCGAGCGTCTCGCCCTTCCAGGCGAAGACCGGCACGCCCTGCGGGTTCTCCGGGCTGCCGTTCGGGCCGACCACGACCGCCGCGGCGGCGTGGTCCTGGGTGGAGAAGATGTTGCACGACGCCCAACGGACCTGGGCGCCCAACGCGACAAGGGTCTCGATCAGCACAGCCGTCTGCACCGTCATGTGCAGCGAGCCGGTGATGCGGGCACCCGCCAGCGGCTGAGAGTCGGCGTACTCCTTGCGGATCGCCATCAGGCCGGGCATCTCGTGCTCGGCGAGGGTGATCTCCTTGCGGCCGTAGGCGGCCAGGGACAGGTCGGCGACCTTGAAGTCCTGACCGGTAGCGGCTGTCGTCATACGGGCTGCTCCTCGTGGATCGAGCGAGAGTGGATACGGCTTGTCTGCGGCAGCGGACACACGGGTCCCCTGGCCGCAGCGCAGTCCGTCGGAGGCCCTCTCTCCCTCGGCCGGCCCGTAGGACGGACCGCCCGACCGCCATCAGCAGCGACGTCTGTCTCGCCACGAATCTACACCGATCAACCCAGCGCGCCCTAGCCCGCACCCCGAACCCGCCCGGTGGTGTTGCGGGATCCACACGGTGCGAGAACGCGTGCACGGCTCGTGCTGGCAGAGCTGCGCCCACCCACCCCAAGCTGGGGCGGGTGGGCGGGCAAGCTGCCGCGGCGCGCCGCGGGGGCTTTCAGTGTTCGCGCCGGATCCACGACGCCTGTTCTATGAGACCGATATGCCGGGGTTGGGGCGCTTAGTGTGCGCTGGGTTCGCCTGCCGCCTCGACCGGCTCGGGACCCGCGGTGGCCCGCGCCGCGTCGTAGATGTCCGGCTCGAGGTAGATCACGCGGGCGATCGGAACGGCCTCGCGGATACGACGCTCGGCCGCGTTGATCGCCTCCGCGACCTCGGCAGCGGTGGAGTCGCGACGCACTGCGATCTTCGCGGCGACGAGCAGTTCGTCGGGCCCGAGGTGCAGCGTCCGCATGTGGATCAGGCGGGTGACCTTCTCGTCGTCCACCACCGCCTCGCGGATCTTCTTGACCTCCTCGGGCCGGGCGGCCTCGCCCAGCAGCAGCGACTTGGTCTCGGCCGCGAGCACGAGGGCGATCAGCACAAGCAGCACGCCGATGCCGAGGGTGCCGATGCCGTCCCACACGCTGTTGCCGGTCGCGAGCGCCAGGGCCACGCCGACGAGCGCGATGACCAGACCGACGAGCGCGCCGAGGTCCTCCAGGAGGACGACCGGCAGCTCCGGAGCCTTGGCGGTACGGACGAACTGGCTCCAGGACTGCTTGCCGCGGACCTCGTTGGACTCCTTGATCGCCGTACGGAAGGAGAAAGTCTCCGCGATGATCGCGAAGACAAGAACACCGACCGGCCAGTACCAGTGCTCGATCGCGTGCGGGTGCTTGATCTTCTCGTAGCCCTCGTAGAGCGCGAAGACACCACCGATGCTGAACAGGACGATCGAGACCAGGAAGCCGTAGATGTAGCGCTCGCGGCCGTAGCCGAAGGGGTGCTCCTCGGTCTCCTTCTTCTGCGCCTTCTTGCCGCCGAGCAGGAGCAGTGCCTGGTTGCCGGAGTCAGCGACCGAGTGCACGCCCTCAGCGAGCATCGACGACGAGCCGCTGAAGGCGAACGCCACGAACTTGCTCGCGGCGATGGCCAGATTCGCGCCCAGCGCGGCAACGATCGCCTTGGTTCCGCCTGATGCACTCATGAGTGCCGAGTGTCCCTTCCGTCGAGCCGGAGTTTTGCTCTCCCTTTACCGGGGCCATTGTTGCAGCCCGCTCGACGGCCGATCCCCCAGGTTGCCGCAGGCCGGTCCGGGCGACCCCGGACCGGCCTGCGGCGCCGGCATCAGACGGCGACGGTGGCGCGGAAGACCGTACCGGTGCCGGAGAGTGTGATCTGCTCCCCTGCCGGGACGAAGGCCGACTCCCCCTGCCTGAGCAGCAAATCTTCGCCGTCAGTCCCGCACTCGGAGCGCAGCAGGACCGTACCCGCCGTGCAGAGGAGGATCTGCGGCGTGCCGGTCGGGAGCCGACGCGCCCCGTCCGCCTCGGCCGGCACGTACCGCGAGAGCCGGAACTCGTCGATCGGGGTCTCGTACGCCTCCTCGCCCGCGGCCGCTGCGGCCGCGGGGCGCAGCACGGCCGGAGCGGTCGCCTCGAAGCGGACGATGCGCAGGAGTTCGGGTACGTCGACGTGCTTGGGGGTGAGGCCGCAGCGCAGCACGTTGTCGGAGTTGGCCATGATCTCGACGCCGAGGCCGTCGAGGTAGGCGTGCGGAACGCCGGCACCCAGGTACAGCGCCTCGCCCGGCTGCAGCTGTACGTAGTTGAGCAGCATCGCGGCGATCACGCCGGGGTCGCCGGGGTAGTGCCGTGCGATGGCGGCGTACGCGGCGTAGGCGTCACGGTACGGTCCGTCCACAGTGCCGAGCCGCTTCGCCGCCGCGGCCGCCTCCGTGACGGTCTCGGCCATCGCCTCCGGATCGGCGGTCAGAACGGCGGTGAAGACCTCGCGCAGCGCGTCCGACTCGGGGCTTGCGTGCAGGATGTCGACGTACGGCTTGAGGGAGTCGACCTCGAGACGGGCGAGCAGGTCGGCGGCCTCCTCCTCGTGCCGGAAGCCGCACAGCCCCTGGAAGGGGGTGAGGGCGCAGATCAGCTCGGGCTTGTGGTTGGTGTCCTTGTAGTTGCGGTGCGGGGCGTCGATCGGGACGCCGCGCTGCTCTTCGTCGGCGAAGCCCGCCGCGGCCTGGGCGAGGTCGGGGTGGACCTGGAGGGACAGCGGCGAGGCGGCAGCCAGGATCTTGAGCAGGAACGGCAGCCGGGGGCCGAATGCCTTCACGGCGCTCGGGCCGAGCTCGGTCTCGGGGTCGGCCTCGATCACCTCGGAGAGCGCGACGGGGCCCGCGCCCCGGTCGACGCGGGACGGTGCCCCGGGGTGTGCACCCATCCACAGCTCGGCCTGCGGCTCGCCGGTCGGCTCGGTACCCAGCAGCTGCGGGATGGCGGTGGTGGAGCCCCAGGCGTAGGGGCGCACGGTGTTGGCGAGGCGGTCCATGGGGTGCGGTTCCTGACTGTGAGTTACGGGCTGGCCGCAGCGTCAACCGCCGCGGCGACTGCTCATGATTTCTCTGCGGAGGCGATCGCCAGGTAAACGGCGGCGAAATCCGAGATGGCGAGCAGTTCGGCGGCAGCTTCCAACGCGCTGCCTCCGGAAGGCTCGAATTCGCTGATCGGCGTGTCGTGGCCGAGCGCGAGCTCGCGGGCCGCCGGCGTCGGCGAGTGCGCGGGCAGGGTGGTCTCCTCACGGAGCAGCACCACGCGCGCGTGCAGCGCCTGCCTCTCCTCGACGCGGTCGCGGAAGAAGTCCTCGGGATTGGCGCCGGCAGCGAAGGCGCCGGAGAGCAGGGTGCCGTGGGCGATGAGGGCGTCGGGCAGTTCGGCGGCCAGGGCCGGGCGGCCGGCCACGGTGGCGAGCACGCGTGCGAAGTGCCGGCCGGCGGCGCCCGCCACGGGACCGTCGCTCCACAGCAGCGGGAGGGCGTCCGCGAGCTCGACCGCGAGGGTCTTGGCGGGGTTGGTGTAGGTGGCGTTGGCCGGGCCACAGCGTTCGGCGACCCGGTCGAGGCTGTCGGCGACCAGCTGGATGGTCGGTGGCGACGCGGGGAAGATGCCGATCCGGTCGAAGAGGACAAGAAGTGGGGTCAGCAGAGCCCAGAGAGTGCCGGGGAGCCCGGCGCCGACGACCTGCTGCCCGTCGGGACGCGGGAGCGGACCGGGGCCCGGAAGGGGGCTGGGAATGGAGACCGGCTTGTCCTCGGGGAGCTCGAAGGGGGCGGGGGTCAGCGGCACCACGAGCCCGTGTCGGCCCCCGGTCTCATCGCTGACCGGGGTGCGCGGCGGTGTGATCGCCACGACCGAACAGCCGCGCCGGTAGGCCTGTTCCAGGAGCGCGGACAGGCCCGGCTCCGTACCGTCCATGGTGACCAGAATCAGCAGGTCGAGCGGGCCCGCCCAGCCGGGGAGCGTCCACAGCAGGGCACCGGGGGCGGCAAGGGCACCGGTAGCGCGGATCAGGCTGACCGGGGTGTTGCCGCCGGCGAGGGCGGACAGCAGGTCGGCGATGCAGCCGGTGGTCGGGGCGGAGCCTGCAACGAGGACGGAGCGCGGCCGGCCGTCCGGCTTGAGGTCGGCCACCCCGGCTTCGCTGGCAGCGCGGTTGGCTGTACGGACGCGGGCACCTGATGCGGCGACACTGCGCAGCAGGCCGCCGGTGTCGGCGCTGACGAGAGTCTCGGGGGCGTCGAGCAGCGACTCGTCGAGCATCGTTCTGGGGCCTCCGATCACCGGGGGATGTCATTCCGCCGGGGCTGGGGGTTCCGCGGCCCGGGCGCCCGTACTGTGCTCAGGCCGGGCGACGGGCCTCGTCGACAAGGAGGACGGGGATGCCGTCGCGGATGGGGTAGGCCAGGCCGCAGTCGGTGCCGGTGCACTGCAGCTCGCCGCCGCCGGTTTCGGCTCCGGTGTCGGTCGCCGAGGCTTCGCGGAGCGGCGCGTGGCACGCCGGGCAGGCGAGAATCTCCAGGAGACCGGCTTCGAGCGGCATGGGCTGTCCCTTCGGGTGGTCCTTTCCTCTGCCCGGTGGGGGCGAGGCGAGGAATATTCGGCCTCGTCAGCCTACCGCCGGGTCGGCGTCGGAGCGCGGGGCGGGACGGCCTGCGGCGCCCGGCTGGGCGGGGTGGCCTCCGGCCGGGTTACACGGAAGGGACCGGGCTCCGGCCCGGTGGTGCGAGGTGACCTCCGGCCCGGTGGTGCGAGGTGACCTCCGGCCCGGTGGTGCGAGGTGACCTCCGGCCCGGTGGTACGAGGTGGCCTCCGGCCCGGTGGTGCGAGCTGTCCCTTCGGGTGGTCCTTTCCTCTGCCCGGTGGGGGCGAGGCGAGGAGTATTCGGCCTCGTCAGCCTACCGCCGGGTCGGCGTCGGAGCGCGGGGCGGGACGGCCTGCGGCGCCCGGCTGGGCGGGGTGGCCTCCGGCCGGGTTACACGGAAGGGACCGGGCTCCGGCCCCGTGGTGCGAGGTGACCTCCGGCCCGGTGGTGCGCTGCCCGCGGGCTCAGCGGCCGGCGCCTGGGCCAGTTACGGCGCCTGGGCCGGTTACCGGGGGACCAGACGGCCTCCGTACGGCGGCTTGCCGAGCAGCCAGTTGGCCCGCGCCTCGGCGCGGCTGTTCCCGCCCACCCGCCCCAATATTGGGGCGTACCAGCCATCTCCGACCGGTTGCGCGGCGCGGGCCGCCCCCTCCGGGAATCGGCCCGCCGTGGCGGCTCAGGCTCGGACGATGGCCAGGACTTCGTCGCGGACCTTCGCCACCGTCTCCGCGTCGCCGGCCTCGACGTTGAGGCGGAGCAGCGGCTCGGTGTTGGAGGGGCGGAGGTTGAACCACCAGTGGGCGGCGGCGACGGTCAGCCCGTCCAGCTCGTCGAGTTCGACGTCGTCACGGCCGTCGAAAGCGGTCCTGACGGCGGCCATGCGCCCGCCCTGGTCGTCCACCATGCTGTTGATCTCGCCGGACGCGGCGTAGCGGTCGTACTGCTCGACGAGCGCGGACAGCGGCCCGTCCTGCTCGCCGAGCGCCGCCAGCACATGCAGGGCGGCGAGCATGCCCGTATCGGCGTTCCAGAAGTCGCGGAAGTAGTAGTGCGCGGAGTGCTCGCCGCCGAAGATCGCGCCGGTGCGGGCCATTTCCGCCTTGATGAAGGAGTGGCCGACCCGGGTGCGGACCGGGGTGCCGCCGTGCTCCCTGACGACCTCCGGGACAGACCAGGAGGTGATGCAGTTGTGGATGATCGTGCCGCCGCCGTGCTTGTCCAGCTCGCGGGCGGCGACGAGAGCGGTGATCGCAGACGGGGAGACGGGCTCGCCGCGCTGGTCGACGACGAAGCAGCGGTCGGCGTCCCCGTCGAAGGCCAGTCCGGCGTCGGCGCCGGTCTCCAGGACGCGGGCCTGGAGGTCGACGAGGTTCTTCGGGTCGAGCGGATTGGCCTCGTGGTTGGGGAAGGTGCCGTCCAGCTCGAAGTACATCGGAACCAGGTCGATCGGCAGGCCGTCGAAGACGGTCGGCACGGTGTGGCCGCCCATGCCGTTCCCGGCGTCGACCACGATCTTCAGCGGCCGGATGGTGGTGAGGTCGACCAGCGAACGCAGGTGCGCGGCATAGTCGGCGAGGACGTCCCGTCGGCTGATCGTGCCAGGAGTGGCGGCGGGCGCGGGGGCGCCGGAGCCGGCCCAGTCCTCCACCAGGGCGCGGATCTCGGCGAGTCCGGTGTCCTGGCCGACGGGAGCGGCACCGGCCCGGCACATCTTGATGCCGTTGTACTGGGCGGGATTGTGGCTCGCGGTGAACATCGCACCCGGCAGGCCGAGTTGGCCGCTGGCGAAGTACAACTGATCGGTGGAGCACAGGCCGATCTCGGTCACGTCCACTCCGCACGCGGCAGCGCCGCGGGCGAACGCCCCTGCCAGTCCCGGCGAGGAGGGCCGCATGTCATGTCCGACGACGATGGCGCGCGCGCCGGTCACCTGCGCGAAGGCTGCGCCGAAGAGCTCGGCGAGGGACTCGTCCCACTGGTCCGGGACCACACCGCGCACGTCGTACGCCTTCACGATCTGCGACAAGTCGGGCACAGCCAACCCCTTCTGGAGTCCAATGGGCTGCCAAATCTACCGGGCGGCACCAGCGCAGAGGGGATGGCGACAAGCCTGGCGAGGCGGACAAGTCGGGCGCGAGGCCACAGCAGCCTTACAGGCAGGGGTGTTTCAGGACTCAGGCGAGCGCAGGACACGCAGGTGGCCACGGCGAGCCACCTCCATGGGGTCGGCCTCCCGGCCGCTGTGGCCGCCCCCTTCGGCCGCGCGCTCCTGCGGGCGGGCGGCCTCGCGTACGGCGTTGGCGAGCGCTTCCAGATCGTCGCTGCTGGGGCGGGTGGGGCCGGCGTCGACCGCGAGGCGGACGACTTCCCAGCCGCGGGGGGCGGTCAGCCGCTCGGAGTGCTCGGCGCACAGGTCGTAGCAGTGCGGCTCGGCGTAGGTGGCGAGCGGACCGAGAACGGCGGTCGAGTCCGCGTAGACGTACGTCAGCGTCGCGACGGCGGGACGGCCGCACGCGGTTCGCGAACAGCGACGTACAGGGCTCACGACGTTGGACGGTACCGCACTCTTGAGCGGGCCGCGACGACTCTCCAGGAGGTCACTCCGCCGTGTCGTATCGGCCCCCACACTTGGTCTGACCTGCGGACACCGTGCCTGACCTGCGCCGGTCCCACCGGCGGAGCGAGGCGGCGACGATGATTCCTGTCACCACTCGGTACAAATAGTGTCATTCGCCTCGAGATCCCCGGTCTCAATATCGCGCAGAATCGAGCGCGAATATGGCTGGAATGCTCATTGGGCGACATGCCGCTGCATAACCGGCCTGTGCCGCCACCACCAGGACCGACAGCTACCCTCGGGAGTGATGGACACCCCCGTTTCTCCCCGCCCCTCCGAGCCACGACCACGACGCCGTGACCGGCACGGACGCGGCATGCGCGGCCCGATCGCTCCGCCTCAGGTGCCGCTTTCCCTCAGCCGCACGGAAGCCTTCGTCGATCTCGTACACGACTCCGCCGAGCGGCTGGAGCGGCGCTGGCCCCAACTGTCGGACGTCGAGTTCCTGGTGCGCGAGGTGCCGCCTCCCGACGGCACCCAGAGCGACGGCCCGGGCCTGTGGGACGACGGGGCGGTGCCACTGGGCCGGATGATCCCGGCGCGCGAGGGGCGCGACGGCGGCCCGGCGCGCATCGTCGTCTACCGGCGGCCGGTGGAGATCCGTACCAAGAGCCGGGACGAGCGGGCGCTGCTCGTCCACGAGGTCGTCGTCGAGCAGGTCGCCGAACTGCTCGGTTTGGCCCCGGAGTCGGTCGATCCGCGCTACGGGCAGGAGTGACCCCCGCCCCCGCCCGGTGCCGCCGCGAGGTCCCGGGCGGGCCGCTCAGTCGTTCAGCACCAACAGGTTCTGCGCGGCCTTGGACACCGCGACGGTCCCGCGGTCGTCAGGAAGCGTCTGGATGGTGAACATCGGGATGCCGCCCCGCGGGAGTTCGAGCGTCCGGGAGGCGTGGACGGGGCCGCCCGACAGCGGCTCGACGGAGACCGCATAGCTGCCCTTGGCACCCGGCGGGACCGGCGGGCGTACGGCCATGGTCGTACCGCCCTTGACCGCGTACGTCTTGCTCCCGGAGCCGCCCCCCGCCGAGGCGGTGACCTTCACCTTCGCGGTCTTCCCGGGCGCGATGAGGGAGAGGGTCGAGCCTTTGGCGCGGTTGTCGACGGCGGTCGCCCGCTCCTCGATCGCCCCGGTTGCGGGGATGAACGCGGTCTCCTGCTCGCTGCCCTTGCCCCGGGTGACGCGCAGGGCCGCGGCGAACGGCGCGGGGTCGCTGCCGTCCGCCGGGGAGAGCACCAGCGAACCCGGCTCGCCCTTGGTCAGATCCCCGAGGTCCACCGCCGTGGTCATGCCGCTCTTCACATTCAGCGTCTCGTGCCCGGCCGGCGTCAGCTGACCGGACGGACCGGCCAGCCGCACCTTCAGATCGGCGTCGTTCTCGCCGGTCGCCATCGCCACCAGGCGTACGGAGGTGGCGTCCGCGGGGATGCCGGGCAGTACGGCACTGCCGCTGGGGTCGGCGGCGGCCGGCAGCCAGTCGCCGCCCTGCTGCTCGTCCAGGGCCTGGACCGAGGCGCCGACGCGGCCGGCGCGGGCCACGGCGTGCAGGGTGGCGTCGGGCGCCGGCTTCGCGGTGAGGGTGGACAGCAGCACGGGAACGCTGGAGCGGGCCGGGATGGTGATGCCCTCGCCCGTCGAGTTCTCGAGCAGGCCGTCCCGCCCGTACAGCTCGAGGTCGACGACGGCGGCGGTGTCGTCCGGGTTGGTCAGGTGGATGTAGTCACGGCGCTGGTCGGCGGTGCTGACACCCGGGAACCAGAACTCGGTGTCCGGAGCGGTACAGGAGGCGCCGAGCACGCCACGGCCGGTTCCCGCCGTGAGCACAGTGGTCTGCTGGACGGTCCAGCCGGGCGCGAAGGCGCCGTCCGCGGAGCCGATGAGTGCCGGGGCGGTGCTGTCGGAGGTGGTGGCCGTAGCCGGCGTGCCGGGCCGCTTGAGGGGCGCGAGCGGCTTGGCTTCACCACCCTTCGCCGTGTCCTTCTTCCCCTTGCCACCTGCCTTGGCGCCGTCCTTGCCGACTACGGCGCTGTCTCCCAGGGCGCTTGCCGCGGGCCGCAGATCCGCGCTGCCCTTCTGTGCGCCGCCGGCCGCAGGCCCACCTTTCGGGGTGAAGGATGTGTAGGTGGTCTCGGCGAGCTCCGAGGTGGACGGCGCTGGGCACAGCAGCGTCGACCGCTCGACGGGCTGTCGCTCCCCGGTGGCCACGGCGGTGGCCTCGGTGCCGCCCGTGGAGGCCTCCGGAGCGGTGAGGGTGGCGACCGAGGTGACGGCGGCGAGCGCGGTGGCGACGCCGATCAGGGACAGGGTGGTGCGGTTCACTGCTGCTCGCTCCCGTCGCGGCGGGGGCCGGGCTCGATGCCGTCCCCATAGGTGCCGTCGGTGTAGGGCTGGGCGGGGTAGCCGTACGGATCGGCGTACTGGCCGCCCTCGTACGGCCCGGCCTGGTAGGGGTCGGCCGGGTAGGTGCCCGCCTGCTGCTGGGCCGGATAGGTGCCCTGGTACTGGCCGTCGTACTGGCCGTCGTACTGCTCGTTGTACTGCTGGTAGCCGGCCGCGTATGCCTGCGAGTCCCACTCCCCGTACTGCTGTTGCTGCGGGATCGCGGTGTACGGGTCCGCCATCGGGTCGGGCTGCGGCTGCTCCCCGGCCCCTTCGGCCGGCTCCGGCTCGTCCGGTCCGGCGCCGTGCGCGGCCTGTTCGGCCTCGGCCGCTGCCCGCAGCCTGCGGGCACGGCGTCCCTCGCCCTCGACCGGCTGCGCGGGTACGGACACCGCCTCGGGCTCGGGCAGATCGTCGTCGACCTCCCGGCGGCGGCCCGGCAGCGCGAGCACCAGCAGTACGGTCGCGAGCGCTGCCTGCGCCCACAGCCACGCGGTACGGGTGACGGGCGTCTCGTACGTCAGGTCCAGCCGGCCGCCGCCCGCGGGGAGTTGGAAGCCCTGGGCCCAGCCATCGACCGTCGTCTTCGTCAACGGCTTGCCGTCGAGCGTGGCCTGCCACCCGGGCGCCGCCCGGTCGGCGATCCGCAGGACGCGGCCCGCGGGGCCGTCCGCCAGGCGCGTGTGCACCTCGACGGGCCCGGCGGCCACGGGCACCGGCGGGGTGGCCTGTCCGCCGGAAGGGCCCTGTGCCTGATTCGGTGAGACGATCACGGCCCGCGCGACCCGCTGGTCCACGCGCCACAGCGCGCTGCCGTCCTCCTGGCTGAGCCGGGTCAGGCCGGGCGTCGCGTCGAGGACGCGGCTCATCTGGCGCGGCGAGCCGTCCCGGACGAGCACGTAGCGCACGGCGTATCCGCCGAGCTGCCGGGTCTGGTCTGCGCCGGAACCGGCGACAAGGTGGGCGACGATGCCGTCCAGCCGGGAGTCGCCGCCGCCCACGGCCGCGATATCGGCGTCGCCGAGGCGGCCGCCGGATCCGCGGACGAGGGCATAGGAGACCCCGTCGGCGCCGCCGCCGATCACCAGGGTGCGCGCCTGGTCGCGGGTGCGGCTCTCCTCCGCGACGAACGCCGGGACTTGCTCGGGGGAGCGCCGCTGGACGGGTCCGGCCGCTCCGCTGACCATCCAGCCGATGGCGGCGAACAGCGGGCCGGCGACGGCCGCGGCGGCGATGAGGCCGGCGACGGGCTGCCGCCAGCCGAAGTTCAGCGCCGCGACCCGTTCGCGCGCGCCCTCGGCTCCGACCACCGCCGCGCACAGCAGCGCGATGCCGTAGACAAGCGTGCTGGGACCGGCCCAGGCCGAACCGTTGGCCAGCGCCGCGAACAGCAGGCCGGTGATCGCCACGACCCAGGCCGTACGGATCGTCAACTGCCGTTCGCCACGCAGCAGGGAGGCGAGTCCGGCCAGCACGAGGCCGATGAGCAGCAGCCCGCTTGTGGCCTTCGGGCCGCCGGGGCTGAGCGCCAGCAGATCGAGGGCGGAGGCGGATCCGGTGCCGTAGTCGAGCCCCACCTCGTGGAAGAAGGCGGAAGGGCTGGTGAGCAGGGACAGCGACCAGGGGGCGAGGACGAGGATCGGGGTGGCGAGCGCGGCGATGAAGCGCGTCAGGTACGCCGGCAGGTCCCCCTGGCCGCGCACCCGGCGCAGCACCAGCACCCCGATGCCCAGGACGAGCGCGATCGGCCAGACGACCGGGGTGAAGGCCGTCGCGAAGCTCAACAGGAGCGCGTACGCCCAGACGGCGCGCCAGCTCGGCCGCGCGCCCCCCTGAGCCGGAAGCCGCAGGCCGTTCGCGGCGATGCCGACGCGCGCCAGCAGCGGCAGCAGGATTGCCAGGACGGCCGTGCCGAGCCGCCCGCCCGCGAGCGCGCCGGTCGCCGCCGGCAGGAAGGCGTACGCGACACTCCCCCACGCCCGTAGCAGCCGGGACTCGACCAGCGGGCGCGACGCGAAGTAGGCGGTGAGCCCGGCCAGTGGCACCGAGCAGACCAGCAGCAGGGTGAGTGCGAGACCGGTGCTGCCGAACAGCACGGTCGACAGTGCGGCGATGACGGCCAGATAGGGCGGGGCGGACGCGGTGCCGCCGACGCCGATCGGGTGCCAGGCGCCGGTGTAGCGCGCCCACAGCTCGGAGGCGTCGCCGGGCGCGGGCAGCAGTGCGCCGCCGGCGAGCGCTCCGGAGCCCAGCAGCCCGCGGCAGGCGACGACCGAGACCAGCAGCAGGACGAGAAACAGGACGGGGCCCGGCTTGCGGGCGATGCGCTTGAGCCGTGCGAACTGCTCGATCTCCATGAAGTCCGCGTCGTCGCCGCCGGGGCCGGACTCGACGGCTCCATGCCGTCCGCTGGAGGCGAGTTCCGGGTCGGACCGCCCGAAGAAGTTGCCCGCGACCTGCTCCACGGTGGCCCGTACGGTCGCGCCGGGCGGCGGGAACAGCTGCCGCAGCTCGCCCGCCTCAACCACCGGCTTGCCGCGCCGCCGCCGGGCGGCGATGAGCCGCTCCGGCCGCAGCAGCACGCCGAAGAGGCCGGCGACTTCGTCGAGCGCCTGTCCGGGCACCTTCCCGACCAGATAGGCGAGCGTGCGCAGCAGGGTGCCGAGCACAAGCCGCAGCAGGACCCAGGGCAGCGCAGAGCCACGGGTGTTGGCGAGCATCGTGTAGACGGCACCCGCCTTGTCCACGCGGTGCGGGCTCGCCACGAACCGGCCGGCGCAGTCGATGGGGCGGCGCTCGCGGGCGGCGGCCTCGGCGTGTCGCAGCACGGCATCGGGAGCGATCAGCACCCGGTGTCCGGCTGCCTGCGCGCGCCAGCACAGGTCGACGTCGTCGCGCATCAGCGGCAGCCGCCGGTCGAATCCGCCGAGTTCCTCCCACACATCGCGGCGGATGAGCATCCCGGCGCTGGAGACGGAGAGGACCGGGCGGACCTGGTCGTGCTGCCCCTGGTCCTGCTCGCGCCGCTCCAGCCCGGTCCAACGGCGACCGCTGTTGGCGATGCTGACGCCGACTTCGAGCAGCTGCCTGCGGTCGTACCAGCCGCGCAGCTTGGGGCCGATGATCGCGGCGGAGGGGCTGGCGTCGGCGACGCGCAGCAGCTCGGCGAGCGCGTCCGGCTCGGGCGCGCAGTCGTCGTGCAGCAGCCACAGCCACTGGACGGGCTCGCCGTGCGGGAACTCCGGCATGTCGTAGGCGTCGTCCCGCCAGGTGCGGCTGACGGGGTCCCAGCCGCTGGGCCGCTTCAGATACGGCAGATCGTCGGGGGTGGGCACACCCGCCACCCGCGCAGCCTCGTCGACGGCCGTCCCGAAGCTGCTGCGGCGGGCGAGGTGCAGCACCCGGTCGGCGCCGAGGGCGTCGGCGAGGAGCGCTGCGGACTCGTCGGCGCTGCCGGTGTCCGCGGCGATCACGTTCTGGACCGGGCGCTCCTGGCCGAGCATGCCGGAGAGCGCCTGGGGCAGCCAGCGGGCGCCGTCGTGGGCGACGAGCACGGCGGTGACGACGTGCCGCGGAAAAGCGGGCGTGGCGGCGTCATGACTGGCCGCCGAGTAGCTGTGCACGGACATCGAGGTACGGGCCCTCCGACCGGGGTTCGGGAGCCCGCGGCGAAGCCGCTGTGGGCCGGGGCCCCCGGACCGGTGGTGTGCTGGACGGTGCTGGACTGCGGTGGACGCGCACGCCTGGTGGGCGTGTTGGTGCGTCCAGGACGGGGCTCCACACTAACGGCTCGCCCCGGTCCGGCTGTCGGCCGCGTACACCCGTGCGTACGCGAGGGCGAACGCGCGGGCACAGACATCGGTCCGCCTTCCACGTATGGGGCGTGGAAGGCGGACCGATGACGCTGTGCGTTTTGTCGCTGAATGGAGGGATGTGACGGGTTGACGGTTGTCCGGCGACCCGTCAGACGGCGGCCTTCTTCAGACGTCGGCGTTCACGCTCGGACAAGCCGCCCCAGATACCGAACCGCTCGTCGTTGGCGAGGGCGTACTCCAGGCACTCGGAACGGACCTCACACGCCAAGCAGACCTTCTTGGCCTCTCGGGTGGATCCGCCCTTCTCCGGGAAGAACGACTCGGGATCGGTCTGGGCGCACAGCGCGCGCTCCTGCCATCCGAGCTCCTCGTCCGCCTCCTCGACCAGCAGTTGCTGGAACAGCTCGGTCATGTGCGCCCCTCGTCAGTCTTTACGTCCCCGTGATGTCGCCGTTACCGAGAGCGGCAAACGACACGAGTGAAATTACAAGTTGGCGATCCAGGCGAGTCAAGCCGGGATCTGCTATTGGGCCCCTTATTCACTCTGCGGAACCAAGGCCTTGCGAAAAGTGTTCAAATCGCCATAAAGCATGACAGTCTTTCCAGCCCACGGAGCGCGCCTCCTTCTCGAACAGAAGGACGCAGCGGACCGCTCCTCCGTTGCAATCCGATCACGGAAGCGAACAAGATCACAGTCCGATCACGAGCAGGCAACGGCGTTTACGGGCACGGATGCTGCGCCACTTGTCCGGTACAACGGATGCACAAACCTTTCGCCTCCGAGAGCAACCGGATGAGGTGAAACATCACCGCCAAACCGGGCATCCGGTTGACATTCACAGGGCTGACCCGTTCTCCTTATACGCATGCCAGTGCCCCACGCGCCTTCCCGGACTTGCCCCCAGGGCTTCCGTTGGGCTGCGCAGGCTCACTGTTGCTGTCGCTGTTCCAGCTGTTGACGCTCCCCGCTCACTGACGAGCCGCTGAGCTCCAGCCGCCTTGGTGCCCACTTCCGCACTGCTGCACTTCTGCCGAGGAACCTTCCCCCATGAACAGCGACGTCCAGATCGCCGGCGACCCCCTCGCCATCCCGCACCTTCTGCCGCCCGTGGCCGCTCACCCCGTCACCGTCGCGGAGTTCGCCGGTCTCGCCCGTACGATCGCCGCCGACCGCGGAAGCTGGGAGCACCTCGTCCGGTACGACGCCACCAGTCGCTGGTACCACCGGCTGCGCACCGGACCCGGCTACGAGGTCTGGCTGCTCAGCTGGGTTCCCGGCCAGGGCAGCGGGCTCCACGACCACGGGCGTTCCTCAGGCGTCCTGACCGTCCTGGACGGCGAGCTGACCGAGCGCACGGGCACGGAGCAGCGCGTACTGCGCGCCGGCACCCAGCGGGTCTTCGCCCCCGGCTATGTCCACGAGGTCGTCAACGACGTGCTGACGCCCGCCGTCAGCCTGCACGTCTACTTCCCCGGCCTGACCCAGATGACGATGCACACCAGCCAGGTGAGCGGGGTTGCAGCCCATGAGGTCGTGCCCCACTGACTCGGGCCCGTGGGCCAGTGCCCACGCCTTGGCCACCGGCACGCGTGCTGCCCTCCGGCTGACACACTGTTCCCCATGCGCATTGTGGTTCTGGCCGGCGGCATCGGCGGTGCCCGGTTCCTCCGCGGCCTCACGTCGACCGCCCCCGACGCCGACATCACGGTCATCGGCAACACCGGTGACGACATCCACCTCTTCGGGCTCAAGGTCTGCCCGGACCTGGACACGGTGATGTACACGCTCGGCGGCGGCATCCACGAGGAACAGGGCTGGGGACGTGCCGAGGAGACCTTCACGGTCAAGGAGGAGCTGGCCGCGTACGGCGTGGGACCCGAGTGGTTCGGGCTCGGCGACCGGGACTTCGCCACCCACATCGTCCGTACGCAGATGATCAGCGCCGGCTATCCGCTCAGCGCGGTCACCGAGGCACTGTGCGCGCGCTGGCAGCCCGGCGTACGGCTGCTGCCGATGACGGACGACCGCGTCGAGACGCACGTCCTCATCGACGCCCCTGAGGGCGGCGGCCGTAAGGCGGTGCACTTCCAGGAGTACTGGGTGCGGCTGCGCGCCTCCGTTCCCGCGCACGCCGTCGTACCGGTCGGCGCGGAGCAGGCCAAGCCGGCGCCCGGCGTACTCGAAGCCATCGCCGCGGCCGATGCCGTCCTGTTCCCCCCGTCCAACCCGGTCGTCAGCATCGGTACGATCCTGGCCGTGCCCGGCATCCGCGAGGCCATCGCCGAGGCCGGGGTGCCGGTCGTGGGCCTGTCCCCCATCGTCGGTGACGCGCCCGTGCGCGGCATGGCCGACAAGGTCCTCGCAGCCGTGGGGGTCGAGGCCACCGCGGCAGCCGTGGCCAGGCACTACGGCTCCGGGTTGCTCGACGGCTGGCTCGTCGACACGGTGGACTCCGCCGCAGTCGACCAAGTGGAGGCCGCCGGCATCCGCTGCCGGGCCGTGCCGCTGATGATGACGGACGCCGACGCCACGGCCCGGATGGCCGCCGATGCACTCGGCCTCGCCGAAGAGGTACGGGCATGAGCGTCGGATCCGCGGACGGTGCCGTATCCGCGTTCCAGGCGTGGGCGCTGCCGGGGATACCGGAAGTACGTGCCGGGGACGACCTCGCGAAGCTGATCGCCGACGCCGCCACTGCCACCGGCCTGCCCGGACTCGCGGACGGCGATGTGCTGCTGGTGACTTCAAAGATCGTCAGCAAGGCGGAGGGCCGGGTCGTCGAGGCCGAGGACCGCGAGGCCGCCATCGATGCGGAGACCGTACGGGTCGTCGCCCGGCGCGGCCGGACCCGGATCGTCGAGACGCGGCACGGCCTCGTCATGGCCGCGGCCGGCGTGGACGCGTCCAACTCTCCTGCCGGCACTGTGCTGTTGCTGCCCGAGGACCCCGACGCCTCGGCGCGGCGCATCCGCGCGGGGCTGCGGGAGGTGCTCGGCGTCGAGGTGGGGGTGGTCGTCACGGACACCTTCGGCCGGCCCTGGCGCAATGGGCTGACCGACGTCGCGATCGGTGCGGCCGGAGTGCGGGTGCTCGACGATCTGCGTGGCGGTGTCGATGCGCACGGCAATCCCCTGGCCGTGACGGTCGTCGCGACGGCCGATGAACTGGCGGCCGCCGGCGACCTGGTGAAGGGAAAGGCGGACGGCCTCCCCGTCGCGGTCGTACGCGGTCTGCCGCACATGGTGGACAGCGAGGGCGACAGCGGCCAGGGCGCGCGGGCGTTGGTGCGGGCCGCGGCCGACGACATGTTCCGTCTGGGCACGTCGGAGGCGGTGCGTGAGGCCGTGACGCTGCGGCGTACGGTCCGGGAGTTCACCGACGAGCCCGTCGACGGCGCGGCGGTGCGCCGGGCGGTGGCGGCCGCGGTCACGGCGCCCGCACCCCACCACACGACCCCATGGCGTTTTGTGCTGCTGGAGTCGGAGGAGTCGCGGGTGCGGCTGCTCGACGCGATGCGGGAGGCGTGGATCGCGGACCTGCGCGGCGACGGCTTCAGCGAGAAGAGCATCGCCAAGCGGGTGCGGCGGGGAGATGTGCTGCGGAAGGCTCTGTATCTGGTGGTGCCCTGCCTGGTCATGGACGGGTCACATGCCTACCCGGATGCCCGGCGGGCGGCGGCGGAGCGCGAGATGTTCGTGGTCGCGGCGGGCGCCGGCGTACAGAACCTGCTGGTGGCGCTGGCCGGTGAGCGGTTGGGCTCGGCGTGGGTGTCCTCGACGATGTTCTGCCGCGATGTGGTGCGGGATGTGCTCGGGCTTCCGGCGGACTGGGATCCGATGGGTGCGGTGGCGGTCGGGCATCCAGCTGCTCCGCCCGCGCCGCGCCCGCCGCGCGGCGCTGAGGCGTTCATCGAGGTGCGGTAAGCGGCACAGACCGGAAAACGGCGGAGGGCCCGGAGTCCGGGGCCCTTCGCCGTTACGGCCTCAGCGGTTGCTGGTAACCGTCACCGGCTCGTCGTTCTTGAGCTCCGACACCAGCTGCTTGACCTTGGGCATGTCCCACTGCAGGTTGCCGCCCACGCTGCCGGAGATCGGCATGTTCATCGACTTGCCGTTACCGCTCGTGACGTCCTTCATCGCGAAGAACATCCGCCCGAGATCCCACAGGCTCATTTCCTTGTCGACGGTCAGGGTGTCCAGACCGGCGCTCATGGTCGGGTAGAGCTTGAAGGGGTTGAGGATCGTGCTCGGGGTGGCCGTCTGGCTCGCCAGCGCGGACAGGAACTTCTGCTGGTTCTTGGTGCGGTCCAGGTCACTGTTCGCCAGTGCGTAGCGGGTGCGGACGAAGGCGAGGGCCTGGCGGCCGTCCAGCGTCTGCGTGCCCTTCTTGAGGTCGGCGCCGGATTTCGCGTCCTTGATGTCCTGCGGGATATCCATCTCCACGCCGCCGACCGCGTCCACGATGTTGGCGAAGCCGGCGAAGCCGATCTCCGCGTAGTGGTCGATGTGCAGGCCGGTGTTGTATTCGACGGTGCGCACCAGCAGCTGGGGGCCGTCGAAGGAGTACGAGGCGTTGAGCTTGTTCGGGCCCAGCGGCCCCCTGAGCTTGCCGGACTCCGAGCCGCGGAACTTGGGAATGGTCACATTCGAGTCACGGGGCAGCGAGATCAGCGTGGGGCCGTTGCTGCCGACGTGCAGGATCATCATCGAGTCGGTGCGCTTGCCCTCGGCAGAGCCGGTGTGCAGGTCCTTCTTCTGCGCCGCGGTCATGCCCTCGCGGCTGTCGGAGCCGACGATCAGGTAGTTCGTACCTTGGCCCGTATCCGGGCGCTCGATGACCTGGCTCAGGTCCACCTCACGCCGCAGCTTGGAGTCGGCCCAGAAGTACGTGCCTATGGAAACGCCGAGGAAGACCACGACCAGCGTCAGCACGAAGCGCTTGAACCGCCGGGGTCTGCGGGGAGCCTGGTACGGGTCCCGGTCGTCGAAGAAGGCGTCGCCTCGGCCGCGCCCGCCGCCGTAGACCTGCCCCTGACTGTAACCATCGTCATAGTCGTCGTAGCCCCGCGACTGGCTCGGGACGGCTCCACCCCGCGGCGACATGCGCGGGGGCAGGGGGGGCTCGTCATACGGCCGCGTCATGGCCAACACCCCCTCGCCGCACCTGGCGCATGGCGCGCGCGGACTCCGGACGGGCGCTCGCACTGGCGCGTCCGTACCGATCTCTGCTGTCGCCGTTCCGATCGCTCATGGGGGAAGTGTGCCTTCCCTGGATGTCCGCGATACAGGCCGGGGTCGAATCGGGCCCCGGCTGTTGCAGAGCTGATGCAAAGCGACGGGTGCCGGACCGGATGACTTCGACGCATACAGTTGAGGACATGACTGACCAGGCCCATAGCCCGGAAGCTGAGATTCCGGGAAAGCCCACTTCCGCCTCTTGTGCCACCCTGAGTCACATCATGACCGGCAGTGACACCAACCTCTTGGGCACCGTCCACGGCGGCGTGATCATGAAGCTGGTCGACGATGCTGCGGGGGTGGTCGCCGGGCGGCACTCAGGCGGGCCGGCGGTCACCGCGTCCATGGACGAGATGGTCTTCCTCGAGCCGGTGAGCGTGGGGGATCTCGTCCATGTGAAGGCGCAGTGCAACTGGACGGGGCGGACCTCCATGGAGATCGGCGTCCGGGTCATCGCCGAGCGCTGGAACGAGTCCACGCCCGCCACCCAGGTCGGCAGCGCCTATCTCGTCTTCACGGCCGTCGATGCCGACGGCAAGCCCCGGCGCGTACCGCCCGTGATCCCCGAGACCGAGCAGGACAAGCGCCGTTGGCAGGAGGCGCAGATCCGGCGTACGCACCGGCTGGCCCGCCGCCGCGCCATCAAGGAGCTCCGCGCCAAGCGGGCCGCCGAGGGGTTCAGGGAGTGACCGCCGCGGGGGTCAGTGGCAGCTGACCTGGTCGCCGGTGACCGCCGGGAGGACTGCCGGGCCGCCCTGTACGGGGGCCTCGCCGCGTACCGGCCGCACCTGATGGAAGTCCGCCCCGACCGTGACCTTCATCACGGCCCCCTGGCCCGGTTCCGGCCGCAGCTGCGCTCCGGGCAGCGCCGCCGCGACCGTACGTGCCGAGCGGTCCCAGCGCGGGTCGTAGTCGACGACGGTGTGCGCCGTCGCGGGCGCGTTGCCGGGGCTGCCGACGGTCAGGAAGCCGGTGGCGCGCAGCCCGCGCTCCACACGTCGGGCCAGGCCGGTCTGGTGGGTGCCGTTGTCGACATGGACCCGGATCTGCTGGGGCGGTACGTCCACCAGCGCCGTCGGGGTGCGATGCGGCCGGTGGACGGTGAGCGGGCGGTCCGCGCGCACCGCCGCGAAGAGCCGGGCCGCCTGCCGCTCGTCCCACTTCACGGTCGAGCCCAGTCGCGGCACGGCGTAGGCGGGGTTGGCGACAGGCACCGAGGTGAATTCCGACGAGGCGGGCTTGAAGTCCCGCATCGCCCGGCCGAGCGCGACCAGTTCGTCGGTGCCGAAGCCGCGGTCGACACGTACGGACGCCAGCAGAGCGGAGGAGACCTCGTCGAACCGCACCGGGTTCATCAGCACCCCATTGCTGGTGACCTTGCGGATGAGGGCGGCGAGGAACCGCTGCTGGCGCTGCATCCGGCCGAGGTCGGCGGCGCCGTCGGTGTGCCGGGAGCGGACGTACTGCAGCGCCTGGCCACCGTCCAGCGTGGTGCGGCCGGCCGGCAGGTCCAGCCCGGTGTAGTTGTCCTTCATCGGGCGGGCCGTGCAGATCTCGACCCCGCCGACGGCGTCGACGGTCTTGATGAAACTCCTGAAGTCCACCTCGAGGTAGTGGTGGATGGGGATGCCGGTCATGTGCTCGACGGTGCGCACGGTCAGCTGCGGGCCGCCATAGGCGTAGGCGGCGTTGAGCTTCTCCCGGCGGGCCGGGTAGCGCCGGCCGGTGGCCGGGTCGATGTGCGCCGGCACTTCGGCGTAGGAGTCGCGGGGGAGGCTGATCACGCTGGCCCGTTCCCGGTCGGCCGACAGATGGACCAGCATGATCGTGTCGGTGCAGTCACAGGCGGTGCCGCCGAGCCGGTACTTCGCCCGCTCCGTGTTCGTGATCGTGTCGCGGCCGTCCGTGCCGACAAGGAGGAAGTTCAGCCCGCTGGCACCCCGGGGTCGGTCATTGAGCCCGTCAAAAGGGTCAATTCGGCCGATTCCGCGGTCGATCCCCGAGAGAATCACATGCCCGATGCCGCCGAGGCCCAACACCGTGAGGGCGGCGACCGAGGCGATCCGGAGCCCCCAGCGGGGCCCGCCGCGCGAGGGCTTCCTCGCGGGATACGGGCTGCCGGTGCGGGGGCGGGCAGAGCGATCCGGTGCGGTCATGAGGGACACTCCTCCGCAGGTCATGGCACGGACCGGGCTCACCGTAGGCCCATACGATCGGCTGCCCGCGGACCCACGCCCCGCGGCCACTCGGTCGCGTACGGGGGTGTCCTCCGTTCGCGGTAACGTGAGGAGCGATGAACGCATCTGCTGAATCGCAGCTTCCGGCCGTGTCCGTGATCATGCCGGTGCTCAATGAGGAACGACATCTGCGGAACGCGGTCCGGCACATCCTGGCGCAGGAGTACGCCGGCGAGCTCGAGGTGGTGATCGCCCTCGGGCCGTCCACGGACCGTACGGACGAGATCGCGGCCGAGCTCGTCGGGGAAGACCCGCGTGTGCACACGGTGCCGAACCCCACCGGACGTACGCCCGCCGCGCTCAACGCGGCGATCAAGGCGTCCCGGCACCCGGTCGTGGTGCGGGTCGACGGTCACGGCATGCTCTCGCCGAACTACATCGCGACGGCAGTGCGGTTGCTGGACGAGACGGGTGCGCAGAACGTCGGCGGCATCATGCACGCCGAGGGCGAGACCGACTGGGAGCACGCGGTCGCCGCCGCCATGACCTCGAAGATAGGTGTGGGCAACGCCGCATTTCACACCGGTGGTGAGGCCGGTCCCGCCGAGACCGTGTATCTGGGGGTCTTCCGCCGGGCTGCCCTGGAGCAGCAGGGCGGCTACAACGAGGAGTTCATCCGCGCCCAGGACTGGGAGCTCAACTTCCGTATCCGCGAGGCGGGTGGGCTGATCTGGTTCTCGCCGGAGCTGAAGGTCTCCTACCGGCCGCGGCCGAGCGTGCGCGCGCTCGCCAAGCAGTACAAGGACTACGGCCGCTGGCGGCATGTGGTCGCCCGCTACCACCAGGGCTCGATCAACCTGCGCTATCTGGCGCCGCCGACCGCGCTGGCCGCCATCGCGGCGGGCACCCTGGTGGGCGTGGCGCTTACGCCGTGGGGCTACGTCATACCGGCCGGCTATCTGGCCGCGATCACGGCGGGCTCGATTCCGGCGGGCAAGGGGCTGCCGCTGAAGGCGCGGCTGCAGATCCCGCTGGCTCTGGCGACGATGCATCTGTCCTGGGGCTGGGGCTTTCTGACCAGCCCGCGGTCGCTGGCGAAGAAGGTCATCGCCAGCCGCCGCCCGGCGGTGGTCACGGCCAGATAGCCCGTAAGGGCAGATGAAGGGGCCGGGCCCCCTCCCTTGGCGCTCGGCTCGCCTCCGGAGGTTCCGGCCCCCTGCGCGCGTGCTACCAGATGTTCGCCGGGTTGACCTTCATGCAGGCCTTGGTGTCATTGCCGTTGAGCGGGTCCGCGCTCTCGGGCGCCTTGTTGTCCTCACCGCCGGAGCCGACGGCCTTCGGGAAGCTGGTCCCCGCACGCCAGTCGGCGCCGATGACGAGCGTTACCTGCTGTACGGCCGTTGAGTGCCGGACCGCGCTCTCCGGCAGCCCGATCGCCTTGGCCACCGCCAGGGCGTCACCGCGCTGGTCCGGCGAGGCGTACGAAATCGTGGTGTCCGTCTGGGACTTGGGGGTCGCGTCCGCGACGGCCTGGGTGAAGCCGAGATGGAAGAGCCGCCCGGCGACCACGGCGGCGCGGCCTTGTACGGCGACCTGGGTGGCGGTTCCGGTGCCGTTCTGGACGGTGACGGGGATCTGTGCCTTCGGCGCGGCCGGGTCGCTGGGGGCGGCGCTCTTCTTGGGCCCGGTCTTCTTCTTGTCCTTGCCGTCCAGGGCGATGTCGTTGCGGATCAGCGAGAAGACCTTGTCGGCATCGCCCGGCTTGGGGATGACGTGTGCCGCGTTCTGCGGGTCCGGTATCCACGGCATGGTCGTCATGGTGATCCGGCCTGTCGGCACCCGCTTGATGTCGTTGGCCAGGTCGTAGAGCTTCGTCACCGAGCCGAGGGCGTCGTCGACGGTGAGGTTCTTGGTCGCCGCCTCGGCGAGATCGCGCAGCTGGGCCGGGTCGGTGAGCTTCGTACCGGCCTTGAGCTGCCGGACCATCGAGTTCATGTACATGTGCTGGGCCTTGGCCCGGCCGATGTCGCTGCCGTCCTCGAAACCGTGCCGGGTACGCAGCCACTGCAGGGCCTGCTTGCCCTTGATGGTCGACTCGCCCTTCTTCAGGCGCAGGCCGGACCTGGTGTCCTCGATGTTGTTGTCGACGCACACCGGGACCCCGCCGACCGCGTCGGCCATGGCCACCACACCCGCGAAGTCGATCATCATGAAGTGGTCGATCGGGATGCCCGTGAGTTCCTCCCACGCGGCGACCGTGCAGCCCGGACCGCCGTTCTGAAGGCTGGAGTTGATGGTGGCGTCCATCTCCCGGTAGACCGTGCCGTCCTTGCTGTCCGTGCACTTGGGGATGGTGACGCGGGTGTCGCGCGGGATGCTGACCACGGAGATGCTGCGGCGGTCGGCCGAGACGTGCAGCAGCATCTCGACGTCGGCGAGCGGCTTGCGGCCCGCGTCGGCCCGGGCACCGCCGAGCCGGACGTTCTCCGCGCCGTTACGGCTGTCGGAACCGAGCAGCAGGATGTTGAGCGGGGTCTGGCCCTGAGCGTTCGGCGCGCTCTTGTCGAGCTTGTTGTCGCCGAGGTTGAGGGCGCCCTTGACCAGATTGTGGTTGAGGTGCTCGTAGTAGAGATAACCGGCGCCGGCCGTGCCGAGTATCAGCAGCGCGACGCTCGAGGCGAACCAGCGCAGTACCCGGCGCTTCCCCGACCGCCGAGGTGCGAGGCCCGCACTGTCGGCCGGCTGCCGCGGGTGCGGGATACGGTCCCACGTCTCCGGCTGATCCGGCCGGTCCTCGTACAGGGTGTCGTCCCAGCCGAGATCCCCCGCATGGGGGGCCCTGTATCGCGCCCCGTCGTCGCGAACCTTGCTCTGGCGCATCGGGCCCTCCCCCGTTGTTCCGGTGATTGCTGTGGCCCGGTCGGCGGGCATGTCACTTGGCGCAGATTTCCTTGTCGGCGTTCACCTTCTGGACTCCGTCCGGCGCCTTCGTCGGTGCGGACAGGGGCGTACCGGCCTCCTTGAAGTCCTCGCCGAGGGTGAGCGTCATGGGAGTCGTCGGCGCGGCATCCTTCGTGCCGGGCTTGAGCGCCGAGGCGGACAGGCCCATCATCCCGGCGAGCGTCCGCGCCTGATCAGCCTGGTTCGGAGCGTACTCCAGCATTGTTTTCTTCTGTTTTGCGGGAGCGTTGCCGCCGTTGCTGGACTTCAGCACGCCCTCGCTGTTCTGGAGCCACTCCAGGGTGCTCTGGGCGGCGCCCATCGGGCCCCCGCCGTTGAGGACCTCGACCCGGACGTCCGCCGGGGCGGCCTTCGGCCCCTTGAGCTTGGCGGCTTCCTTCGCCTTCTGCTTCTTCTTCACCTCGGTCAGCGAGACATCGTTCCTGACCATGGAGAACAGCGGCTCGGCCTTGGGCTTGTCGAGGAGGACGGTCGCCCCGTCGGTGTTGTCCACCACCGGCACGGTGGCGAAGGTGATGTTCTTGGTGTTCACCCGGCTCAAGTCCTTGGCCAGGTCCTGGAGCTTGGGGATCGTACCTATGCCCGTGTCGACGGTCAGCGCCTTGGTGGCGGCGTTGGCCAGATCCCACAGCTTGCCCGGGTCGGTGAGGGTGTCGTTGGACTTCATCGTGCGGATCATCGAGCTGAGGAACTGCTGCTGGAGCTGGATCCGGCTCAGGTCGCCGCCGAAGCCGACCGAGTGCCGGGTGCGCACAAAGGCGAGGGCCTGCTCGCCCTGGACCCGGTGGGGCCCCTTGGAGAGATGGAGGTGGGACTGCTTGTCGTTTATGTCCTTGCCGAGGCAGATGGGGACGCCGCCGACTGCCGTGGAGAGCGTCTTGACCGCGTTGAAGTCGGCCATCATGAAGTGGTTGGGCTGAATACCCGTCAGCGCCTTGACGGTGCGCATCGTGCAGCCCGGGTCGCGCCCCTCCTGGCCCAGGCTCTCGTTGAAGCGGGTCTGCCGGGTCGCCGGAATGACCTTGGTCGAGCCGTCCTTCTGCTTGGTCGGGCAGGCCGGGATGTCGGTGATCATGTCGCGCGGGATGCTGAGGGCGGTGGCGTTGCTGCGGTCCTTGGAGACGTGGAAGAGGATCGTGGTGTCGGCATGACCGACACTGCCGGCGTCCCCGTACCCCTGGTTGCCCTTGCCGGTACGGGAGTCGGTGCCGATGACGAGGATGTTCATCGGGCCGTCGCTGCCGATGTCACCGCCCGCGCCGCCGATGTCGACCGTGCTGATGTTGCTGTTGAAGTGCTCGAGGACGAAGTACGCCGCGGCGGCGCCGGCCACCAGCACGAAGGCCATCGTGCCCCCGGTCCAGAACAGCGCCTTCTTCTTGCCGGAGGCCTTCGGCTTGGGTTTGCGGCGGCCGGTGGCCGGCGGCGGGGCGCCGCGGCCCGCGGACCGGCGGCCGCGCTGTGGCGGGACCTCGCGGCGGCGCGTGCGGCCGAGTCCCTCTGAGCGTGAGGCGGCAGCGGACGAGGAGGCCCCGCGCTGCGGTGTCGCCGATTGCTCTCCGGAGAGATCCAGTCGCAGTTCGTAATTGCCAGTGTTAGGGTCGTAGACCCACTGATCGGCGGGGTCGATGTCGCCCGCCCGTCCACGGCCTTGCGCGTCCACGGTTGCCTGAATCCTCCGTCGGTGCCACGCGGCGCCTTCCCCCACAGGCGCTCGGTCAGTCGTCCTCAGATGCGCAAGTGCCCAGGTCGAGCGCATCGGGACCGTCACACTATCCGGCCAGTTCAACGCCAAGCGACGCCGGTGACAAATTCGCCTTCCTTATAACCGGGCAATTACGCTCATTCTTTTCGAGTTGCCAGGGTGTTCTCTTTGTCTGCTTTATCCGCACACGTTGTTGGCTGCGGTAGTGCCCCGGTAGGTGGGCGGGGCGCCCGTCGGCGCCGCACTCGGTTCGCTGTCCGCCGGTGCCCTGGACCCTGAACCTCCCTGTGTGGCTTCGGGTTCGGCAGGCCGCCGCCTCGCACTCACCGTCACCCGCAGGTCATTTCGCAGCGCATTGAAGAGATGAGCCGCGTCAGGTTGTACGAGTTCGTCGCGATCCGCGTTCAGCGAGTACGGCCGCCGGGGAACAGTGAGGAACTGCACTTTTTCCGTCGGAATGCTCCGCATGCTGCGCACCAGGTCGTACAGCTTCCTGAGCGAGTCCAGGCCAGAGTCGGTGGTGAGCGCAGAGGTCGCGGCATCGAGCACCGGGTAGAGCCGGGTGGGGTTGAGCAGGACGCCATTGCTTTGCACTTTCTTCACCAGTGATCCGAGGAAACGCTGCTGCCGTTCCATCCGCTCGGTGTCGCTGCCGTCGCCGAGGCTGTAGCGGGTGCGGACGTACCCCAGCGCCTGCTCCCCGTTGAGCCGGTGCCGGCCGGCGGACAGCTTGAGGTGCGCCTCGGGGTCCTTGATGGATTTCTTCAGGCAGACGTCCACACCGTCCACCGCGTTCACCATTTTCTGGAACCCCAGAAAGTCCACGATGATGTGGTGGTCGACGCGGACGCCGGTGAGGTTCTCGACCGTACGGATCGCGCATGCCGCGCCGCCGAATTCGAACGCCCAGTTGAATTGGGCGAACCGGGCAACGCTCCGGCCGCCGCCCGCTGTCCGGCAGCGCGGGATCTCCAGCATCAGGTCGCGCGGGATGCTGACGGCGGTGGCGCTCTGCCGGTCGGCGGCCAGGTGCAGCAGGATCGTGGTGTCCGAGCGCTGGGTCCCGCTGTCCCTGCCGTACTTGCCGTTGCCGTCGGCGCGTGTGTCGGAGCCGATGAGCAGGATGTTCTGGGCGCCCTTCACCATCGCTCTCGGACGCTCGGACTCCCATTTGCGCAACTCGTCGGCCGTATCACGATCGGTGTGGATATTGCCGTCGAGCTTCCGGTACGCGACCCAGCCGGCCCCGGCGCCCGCCAGCAGCACCACCGCCGCACCCAGCCCTCCCAGGCGCACCAGGCGCCGTCTGCTGAGCGACCTGGCGTCGCCGGGCCGGTCCGGTCCGCCGGGGGTCCCCGCCGCTTCTGCGTCGGTGGGGCCCTCCGGCCCGGCGGGCGTGCCAGCGCTGTCGGTCACGAATGCGTCCATCCTCACGGAGTCGGCGGCGTCGTACCGTACGAGGCCGCCGGTCACGGGAGTAGACCGCCAAAAGCCTCGCAAGGTTGCACGTACCGCCCGATCATCGCTCCGCGTCATGGGCGGAAAGCGGTTAGGCAGCCGTCGTGGTCACCCGTTCGCTCTCCCGCCGCTGCTCCAGGGCCTCGGGTGTCAACTGGTCCAGGTGGCGGCACAGCACGACCGAGCCGCCGGCCGCCAGCGGGGCGAGCAGCCCGGAGGACAGGCCGTCCCAGGTGTCGTACGGCAGCCCGGACAGCACCCGGGACACCGGCGTCAGGCCGCGGGTCACCGCGTCGGCGTGGGCCTGCTCGACGACCTCGGCGGCCGTCAGCTCGGCGCCGCCGGCGAAGGCGAGGGCCGGCGCGTCAGGGTCCACCGGGGCGTACGCGCTGAAGCGGTCGCCCTGGCTCGGCACCTCGACGGCGTAGTCCACGAAACCCTGCGGCGGCTGCGGGAAGCGGGCGCCGAGGGGGCGCAGGCTCAGTGCCACGCGCTCCCCGCGGCAGGCACGCGCCTCCTCCAGCGTGTCCGGGCCGCTGACCACCAGGTCGGCGGCGGCCGGGTCGCCGCCGATGTCGGCGACAACTCCGGTGGAGGAGCAGGCGAGCAGCCAGACCGCGCTCTGCCAGTGGGCGGGGAGCAGCAGCGCCAGCCGGTCACCCGGCTGGGCGGCCAGGTCACCCTGGAGAAGGTTCGCGGTCTTCGCCACCCAATTGGCGAAGGTGGCCACCGAGAGTTCGACGCGTTCGCCGGTGGCATCGTCGTAGAAGGTGATCAGCGGGCGGGCGGGGTCCGCGGCGAGCGCGGATCGCAGCAGGTCGGCGGGGGTCCGGTCAGTGGCGTTCACCCGCGCAAGCGTACGCGCGGGCCTACGGCGCCGGGCCGGTGACGGGGGTGTCCGGGCAACGGAGTGAACCACCGGATTGGCCGACTGCCCATCAGGTTACGAATAGACAGAATTGCCCCCATACGGACACGATTTTCGGTATGCGTGCACTGCTTGCATCCTCGATCGGCGTGGCCTGCGCGGCCGTCCTCACTCTTCCGCTCGCCCCGCCCTCCGCTGCGAGACCCGTCCCCGCTCCCGCAGCCCATGCCCGGCAACTGCCGGGAAGTACGCAGTCGCTGCCGCTGGCGCCGCTCGGCGACCGCTCCGACCGGGCAGTGCGGGTCCCGTCCCGGCCTGTCGGCGCTCTGGGGCTGTGGCAGCAGAACGTCCGCCCCTTCTCGCTCGTCGGCGTCGTCTGGAACGACCCCGACGCGCAGTTCCACGGCCGGGTGCAGGTCCGTACCCGCTCGGCCGCCACCGGACGCTGGTCGCCCTGGCAGCCCCTCGAGATGCACCATGACGATGACGCCCCCGACCTCGACTCGCCCGAGCGGCGTGCGCCTGGGGTGCGGGGCAGCACCGCCCCGCTCTGGGTGGGTGCCTCCAACGGCGTACAGGTACAGGCCATGCCCGGACCCTCCTCGCGCCGGGCCGGCGTCGGCCACGCCGCCCTGCCGGGCGGTCTGCGCGTCGAACTGGTCGACCCGGGTGACGGCCGTGCTTCCCGGCCCCAGACCCGCAGTGCGCCGCCTCCCCTGACTCCGGCGGAGGCCGCCGCCTCAGGGGCGAACGCGAAACTCATCCCGCTGGGCGCCCGAGTGATCCCGGCCCTCGACAAGAGGCACACGCTGGCCCAGGCGGCGCGTAAGGTCGCCGTCGGCGGCGCCAAGCCTGCCGGGGCGACGTTCCCGTTCATCGGTCCGCGGCCACGCATCGTCACCCGCGCCGGCTGGGGCGCGGACGAGTCCCTGCGGGAGCGCACCTTCGTCTACGGCGGCACGGTGAAGGCCGCGTTCGTGCACCACAGCGCGAGCGGCAACAACTACAGCTGCGCGCAGACCCCGGCCCTGCTGCGCAGCATCTACCGCTACCACATCAAGAGCCTGGGCTGGCGTGACATCGGCTACAACTTCCTCGTCGACAAGTGCGGCACCATCTTCGAAGGGCGCGCCGGCGGCGTGGCGGCGCCTGTCAGGGGCGCGCACACGCTAGGTTTCAACACCGGCAGCACCGGCATCGCCGTCCTCGGGTCGTTCTCCCACACCGACCCGCCCCCGGCAGTGATGCAGTCCATCGCCCGGCTCACCGCCTGGAAGCTCGGCCTGTACGGCAGAGATCCCCATGGCAAGACCTTCATGGTCTCCAGCGGCGGCAACAAGTACCCCAAGGGCAGCGCGGCCCAGCTCAACGTCATCTCCGGACACCGGGACGGCTTCGCCACCGACTGCCCGGGACGCCGGCTCTACGACCGGCTCGGCTCGGCCCGTAAGGCCTCGGCGAAACTCCAGGGACGCTGACCGTCGCGGTTCCACGGAAACCGAACACCGTCTGCATACACTGGCCGCCCACGACCCGGCCGGCCCCGGCAGGAAGCAGAGAAGACAAGGTGACAGAAGCGATCCTCCTGGTTGGCGGCAAGGGAACCCGGCTGCGGCCCCTGACAGTGAACACGCCCAAGCCCATGGTTCCGGCGGCCGGGGTCCCGTTCCTCACCCACCAGTTGGCGCGCGCCCGGGCGGCCGGTGTCGACCACATCGTGCTCGCCACGTCCTATCTCGCCGAGGTGTTCGAGCCGTACTTTGGTGACGGCTCATCACTCGGCCTGCAACTGGAGTACGTCACGGAGGACGAGCCGCTCGGCACCGGCGGCGCGATCCGCAATGTCGTCTCCCATCTGCGCTCCGGGCCCGACGACCCCGTGCTCATCTTCAACGGCGACATCCTGACCGGCCTCGACATCCGCGCCCTGGTCGACACCCACCGCACCTCGGGCGCGGACGTCACGCTGCACCTCACCCGCGTCACGGATCCGCGAGCGTTCGGTCTCGTCCCCACCGACTCCACCGGCCGCGTCACCGCGTTCCTGGAGAAGCCGCAGACGCCCGAGGAAATCGTCACCGACCAGATCAACGCCGGCGCCTACGTCTTCAAACGGTCCGTGATCGACTCCATCCCGGACGGCCGCCCGGTCTCCGTGGAGCGCGAGACCTTCCCCGGGCTCCTGGCCTCCGGCGCCCACCTCCAAGGCATGGTGGACTCCACCTACTGGCTCGACCTGGGCACTCCGCAGGCGTTCGTACGCGGCTCGGCCGACCTGGTGCTCGGCCGCGCTCCCTCCCCCGCGGTACCGGGGCGGTGCGGCGACCGGCTGGTGCTCGACGGGGCGGAGGTCGCCGCCGACGCCAAGCTGACCGGCGGCACGGTCGTCGGTGCGGGGGCCCGGATCGGCGCGGGCGTGCGCCTGGACGGCAGCACCGTTCTCGACGGCGCGGTCGTCGAGCCCGGGGCCCGGATCCAGGACTCGCTGATCGGGGCCGGTGCCCGGATCGGGGCCCGTACGGTGCTGCAGGGTGCGGTCATCGGTGACCTGGCGGAGATCGGGCCGGACAACGAGCTGCGGGACGGTGTCCGGGTGTGGTGCGCGGCGCGGATCCCGCCGGGAGCGGTGCGCTTCTCCTCGGACGAGTAGGACCGGACGGCGCTACGTTCGAAGCACTAGGCTCGTGGCGCACCCCCGCTCCGAGGAAGGCCCGTGGACCAGAACGCCGAACGGCTCAACCGCACTACCGTGCGCGGCGGTTACACACGCGTGCCCATCACGGCTCAGCGGCGGCCCGCGGTCATCGCCGAGGCCGGCCGTGTCCGCCGGTGGACACCGCCCTACCCCCTCGCCCTCGGCGCGACCGTCGGTCCGCTGCGCCGCGGACCCGGCGACCCCGCCTTCCGTACCACCCCCGACGGCTCCATCTGGCGCGCCAGCCGCACCCCGGCCGGCCCCGGCACCCTGCGCTTCGCCCTACGGGGCGGCGCGGTCGAAGCCGAGGCCTGGGGACCGGGAGCGGACTGGCTGCTCGATACGCTGCCCGCCCTGCTCGGCGCGGTCGACGAGCCCGGTGACTTCGTACCGCGCCACCGCCTGGTGCACGAGATGCACCGCCGCCACCCCGGACTGCGGCTGACCCGCACCGGCCTCGTCCTGGAATCCCTGATCCCCTCGATCCTGGAGCAGAAGGTCACCAGCGACGAGGCGTACCGCGCCTGGCGTCTGCTCCTGCAGCGCCACGGCGAACCGGCCCCCGGTCCGCTGGAGCGGCTGCGGGTGATGCCCGACGCGCGGGCCTGGGCCATGATCCCGTCCTGGGAGTGGCACCGGGCGGGCGTGGACGGCAAGCGCTCGGCGACGATCGTCCGCGCGGCACGGGTGGCCCGACGGCTGGAGGAGGCCACGGCGATGGACCTCGCCGCCGCCGGCCGTCGGCTCCAGGCGATCCCGGGCATCGGCCCGTGGACGGCGGCCGAGACCCTGCAGCGCAGCAACGGGGCCCCGGACGCGGTAACGGTCGGCGACCTCCATCTGCCGAAGATCATCGGCTATGCGCTCACGGGCCGGCGCGGCACTGATGACGAGGGCATGCTCGAACTGCTCGAGCCCTACGCCGGGCAACGCCACCGCGCGTGCCGGCTCATCCTGCTGTCGGGCCTTGCCCCGCCCCGCCGGGCCCCGCGCTTCTCGGTGAACGACATCCGCCACCTGTAGAGGCCGTCGGGAAAGACCAGAGGCACCCCGGAGGGTGCCTCTGGCTCATGGCTTCGCGGCCGGCGTTACGGAAGGTTCCGCGCCATCACGATCCGCTGGACCTGGTTGGTGCCCTCGTAGATCTGGGTGATCTTCGCGTCGCGCATCATGCGCTCGACCGGGTAGTCGCGGGTGTAGCCGTAACCGCCGAGCAGCTGGACCGCGTCCGTGGTGATCTCCATCGCCACGTCGGAGGCGAAGCACTTGGCCGCGGCGCCGTAGAAGGTCAGGTCGCCATCGAGCCGCTCGGACTTGGCGGCAGCCGCGTAGGTGAGCTGGCGGGCGGCCTCCAGCTTCATCGCCATGTCGGCGAGCATGAACTGGATGCCCTGGAAGTCGGCGATCGCCTTGCCGAACTGCTTGCGCTCCTGGACATAGCCCTTGGCGTAGTCCAGCGCCCCCTGGGCGATGCCGAGCGCCTGCGCCGCGATGGTGATGCGGGTGTGGTCCAGGGTCTTCATGGCGGTGGCGAAGCCGGTGCCCTCCTCGCCGATCATGCGGTCGGCGGGGATGCGGACGTTGTCCAGGTAGACCTCGCGGGTGGGCGAGCCCTTGATGCCCAGCTTCTTCTCCGGCGCGCCGAAGGAAACGCCCTCGTCGCCCTTCTCCACCACGAAGGCGGAGATGCCCTTGCTGCGCTTGTCCGGGTCGGTGACGGCCATCACCGTGTAGTACTCGCTCACCCCGGCGTTGGTGATCCACCGCTTCACGCCGTTGAGCACGTAACCGTCGCCGTCCCGTACGGCCTTGGTCTTCATGCCGGCGGCGTCCGAGCCCGCGTCCGGCTCGGAGAGGCAGTACGAGAACATCGCCTGGCCCTGAGCGAGCGGGCCCAGGTACCTCTTCTTCAGGTCCTCGGAGCCGGAGAGGATCACCGGCATAGAGCCGAGCTTGTTGACCGCCGGTATCAGGGAGGACGAGGCGCATACGCGCGCCACCTCCTCGATGACGATCACGGTCGCCAGCGCGTCCGCGCCCGCGCCCCCGTACTCCTCCGGCACGTGCACCGCGTGCAGGTCATTGGCGACCAGCGCCTCGAGTGCCTCCTGGGGGAAGCGGCCCTCCTCGTCCACCTCGGCGGCGAACGGCGCGATCTTCGCCTCGGCGAGCGAGCGCACCGAGTCGCGGAGCATGTCGTGCTCCTCGGACGGCCGGTACAGGTCGAAATCAGCGGCTCCCGCCAAGGCTTCTCACTCCCCATTAATTAACTACTGTTAAGTAACACGATTCTAGGGGTGAGCCGCCCATCGCGGTACGTGAGCTTGCTGACAGCATTTTCCCGTGCCCCTCATGCCCGCGGGCTATGCTCGGGGCCGCAGTCCAGCCCGCACCACCATGGAGCACACATGGCCCCGAAGATCACCGTGATCGGCACCGGCTACCTAGGCGCCACGCACGCTGCCGCGATGGCGGAACTGGGCTTTGAGGTGCTGGGCCTGGACATAGCCACCGAGAAGGTCGAGATGCTCTCGGCGGGCACGGTGCCGATGTACGAACCGGGGCTGGAAGAGCTGCTGCGGCGGCACGTCGCGGGAATCGAGGGCTCCAGCGGCCGGCTGCGTTTCACCACCTCCTACGCCGAGGCCGGCGAATTCGGTGATATTCACTTCATCTGCGTGAACACCCCGCAAAAGCACGGTGAATACGCCTGCGACATGCGATATGTGGACGCCGCCGTGGAATCGCTGGCCCCGCATCTGCACCGTCCCGCGCTGGTCGTCGGCAAGTCCACCGTGCCGGTCGGCAGCGCGGCCCGGCTGGCCGCCCGGCTGGCGGAGCTGGCTCCGGCGGGTCCGGACGCCGAACTGGCCTGGAACCCGGAGTTCCTGCGCGAGGGATTCGCCGTCCAGGACACCCTGCACCCGGACCGGATCGTCGTCGGTGTCGCGAGCGAGCAGGCGGAGAAGCAGCTGCGCGAGGTCTACGCGGCCCCGATCGCGGAGGGCTCGCCGTTCGTCGTCACCGACTACCCGACGGCCGAGCTGGTGAAGACCGCCGCCAACTCCTTCCTCGCCACCAAGATCTCCTTCATCAACGCGATGGCAGAGGTGTGCGAGGCGGCCGACGGCGATGTGGTCAAGCTCGCCGAGGCCATCGGCCACGACGAGCGCATCGGCAAGAAGTTCCTGCGCGCCGGCATCGGCTTCGGCGGCGGCTGCCTGCCCAAGGACCTGCGCGCGTTCATGGCCCGGGCGGGCGAGCTGGGCGCCGACCAGGCGCTGACCTTCCTGCGTGAGATCGACTCGATCAACATGCGCCGCCGCGGGCACATGGTGGAGCTGGCCCGCGACGCCGTGGGCGGCTCCTTCCTCGGCAAGCGCGTCGCCGTCCTCGGCGCGACGTTCAAGCCGGACTCCGACGACGTACGGGACTCGCCCGCGCTCAACGTCGCCGGGCAGATCCACCTGCAGGGCGGCCAGGTCACGGTCTACGACCCCAAGGGCATGGACAACGCCCGCCGCCTCTTCCCGACACTCGGCTACGCCCCCACCGCGCTGGAGGCGGCGCACTCCGCCGATGTCGTGCTGCACCTCACCGAGTGGCAGGAGTTCCGCGACCTGGACCCGGCGGAGCTGGGCGCGGTGGTCGCGGAGCGCCGGCTGCTGGACGGGCGCAATTCGCTGGACCCCGAGCTGTGGCGCGAGGCGGGCTGGAGCTACCGCGCGCTGGGCCGGCCGCGGGCCTGACCCCGCCGCCGGCGGCTACGGTCCGCCCCTCGGCTCAGTCCGCCCCGGATCGGTTCCGGAACATCCGGTACGCGCTGTGCCCGTCGAGGCGGGCCATGGTCGCCGTCGACGGTTCGCGGCGGGCCTGGGCCGACCTGGCGGTGAATTCCACATCCCGCATCACCCGGAGCATGTTCCGCCACGTCAGCTTCGTCAGATCCTCGGTGGACCAGCCGCGCTCCAGCAGTTCGGCGATCAGCCGCGGATAGCCGGCGGCGTCCTCCAGGCCGGCCGGCCGCGCCGCGCCGCCGTCATCGGTGTCGTACGAACCGGCGAGCCCGACGTGGTCCGGCCCGGCCACCTCCCGTACATGGTCCAGGTGGTCGGCGACATCCGCTACGGTCGCGGCCCCGCCGCCGGACACGTACTTCGCCTCGAAGGTCACCATGCACACACCGCCGCCCGAGGCCATCAGCGACAGTACGTCGTCCGGCACGTTGGCCGGGTGGTCGGTGACGGCGCGGGCAGCGCAGTGCCCGAAGACCACGGGAGCCTTGCTGACGGCCAGGGTGCGCCGCATCGTGGCGAGCGAGCTGTGGGACAGGTCGACGAGCATGCCGAGGCGGTTCATCTCGCGCACCACCTCCTCACCGAAGACGGTGAGGCCGCCGGCCCTGGACTGGTCGTTCGCCTCGTCCGCCCACGGTGTGCTGCGGCCCTGGGTGAGGGCCATCCGGCGCACGCCGAGCGTGAAGAACGTACGCAGCGTGCCGAGCGAGCAGTTGATCGCCTGCCCGCCGTCGGCCGCCAGCAGTGAGGCGACCCGGCCGCGCTTGTGGGCCTCGATCATGTCGTCGGCGGTGAGCGCCAGCCGCAGGGACTCGGGGTAGGCGCGGATCAGGGCGTGGACGAACTCGATCTGCTCGAGGGTGGTGCTGACCAGGCGGTCCCCGGCGGTGCCATCGGCCACCGACACCGACCAGAACTGGGCGCCGACGCGGCCCGCGCGCAGCCGCGGCAGGTCGGTCTGCAGCCCGGCCTCGCCGATGTCGAGCTCGAACCGGCCGGGCGTCGGCTCATGTCCGGAGCGCACCCGCAGCACCCATGGGAGCCCGTTGAAGCCGTCCACGACGGGGTGGGTGGCGAGCAGTTCCCTGGCCTGGTCCACCGCGTCCTCAGAGGGGGTCCGAGTGACTGGGGTCACAGCGGCGGGAGGGCGCAGAACCAGCTCCTGCGGGTGGTCGGCAGCCTCGACTGAGGCGGGCGCGTCCTGCAGCACGGTGGCAAGGTCGGCCATACTCGAACTCCGTACTAGGCGGTGAGGTCTGCGCTCACCCTGGCACGGGGTGATCAAGCTTTCGCGGTGAGCGAGGCGTCCGGGTGTACCCCTCCCGCTGCGGCCTCCGGATGAGTCAACGGTGCGTCAGCCGTCCAGTTCTTCGATGGTGATGTTCGACGGGCCGCGCTCGCTCTGCAGCCGGCGGGCCACCGCCTCGGCCTCCCGCAGCGTACGGACCGCGTTCTGCCAGGTGAGCTTGGCGAGGTCGGATGGGGACCAACCGCGGCGCAGCAACTCGGCGATGAGATTGGGGTAGCCCGCCACGTCCTCCAGGCCCTCGGGAGTGAAGGCCGTGCCGTCGTAGTCGCCGCCGATCCCGATGTGGTCGATGCCCGCGACCTCACGCATGTGGTCGAGGTGGTCGGCGACGGTGGCGGTGGTGGCGACCGGGCGCGGGTTCGCCTCCTCGAAGGCGCGGTGGACCGCCATCGCCTCCTCGGTGGTGTCGAGCGGATGCAGGCCGTGGGCGCGCATGTTCTCGTCGGCGGCCCGCGTCCACTCGATGGCTTCCGGGAGGATGAACTTCGGTACGAACGTGACCATCGCCAGACCGCCGCCCTTGGCCGTCAGCGCGAGCACATCGTCGGGGACGTTGCGCGGGTGGTCGCACACCGCGCGGGCGGAGGAGTGCGAGAAGATCACCGGTGCCTCGCTGACACGCAGCGCGTCGCGCATCGTGTCCGGCGAGACATGGGAGAGGTCGACGAGCATGCCGATCCGGTTCATCTCGCGTACGACCTCTTCGCCGAAGCGGGTGAGGCCGCCTGCCTTCGGCTCGTCGGTCGCCGAGTCGGCCCACGGGATGTTGTCGTTGTGGGTGAGCGTCATATAGCGCACGCCCAGCCGGTACAGGGCGCGGAGGGTGGCCAGCGAGCAGTTGATGGAGTGGCCGCCCTCGGCGCCCATCAGGGAGGCGATGCGTCCCTCGGCGCGGGCCGCCTCCATGTCGTCGGCGGTGAGGGCGAGCCGCAGGTCCGCCGGGTAGCGGTCGGTCAGCTGCCGTACGGCGTCGATCTGCTCGAGGGTGGCGCTGACGGCTGTGTCGCCGGCCAGGTCGGACCGGACGAACACCGACCAGAACTGCGCGCCGACGCCGCCGGCCCGCAGCCTGGGGATGTCGGTGTGCAGATGCTCGCTCTGGTCGGTGGCGATGTCGCGACGGTCGAGGTCGTAGCGGACCTGTGCGCGCAGCGCCCAGGGGAGGTCGTTGTGGCCGTCGACCACGGGGTGGGCGGCGAGAAGTTCACGGGCCTGGGCGAGCTGGTCGTTCATGGCCGTGACCCTACTCCGCCGCTACCCGCCGAAGCCGAAACCCGTGTTCCCGCCGACCTTGTTGCGCAGCCGCCTGCCCTTCTCGGTGGCCTGCTCGTTCAGTTCGTCCTGGAAGCTGCGCATCCTGGCCAGCAGCTCCTTGTCGTGGGCGGCGAGCATACGGACCGCGAGAAGGCCGGCGTTGCGCGCGCCGGCCACGGAGACGGTGGCGACAGGGACGCCGGCCGGCATCTGGACGATGGACAGCAGACTGTCCATGCCGTCCAGGTACTTGAGCGGTACGGGCACGCCGATCACCGGGAGCGGGGTGACGGACGCGAGCATGCCCGGCAGGTGGGCCGCCCCGCCGGCGCCGGCGATGATCGCCTTGAGGCCGCGGTCGGCGGCCTGCTCGCCGTACGCGACCATCTCGCGCGGCATGCGGTGCGCGGAGACGACATCGACCTCGTAAGGCACCTCGAACTCCTCGAGGGCCTTGGCGGCGGCCTCCATGACGGGCCAGTCGGAGTCGGAACCCATCACGATGCCGACCAGAGGCTGGGGGTTGCTCACTCTTGGATCGTCCCTCGCAGGTAGTCGGCGGCGTGGCGGGCGCGCTCGCGCACGTCGTCCAGGTCGTCGCCGTAGGTGTTGACGTGCCCGACCTTACGGCCCGGCTTCACATCCTTGCCATACATATGGATCTTCAGCTGCGGATCCCGGGCCATGCAGTGCAGGTACGCGGCGTACATGTCGGGGTAGTCGCCGCCGAGGACATTGGACATGACGGTCCAGCGGGCGCGGGGGCGGGGGTCGCCGAGCGGCAGGTCGAGGACGGCGCGCACATGGTTGGCGAACTGGGAGGTGATGGCGCCGTCCTGGGTCCAGTGACCGGAGTTGTGCGGACGCATCGCGAGCTCGTTGACGAGGACCTGCGGAGTGCCGTCGGCGCCGCGGGCCTCGAACAGCTCCACCGCGAGATGGCCGACGACCCCGAGCTCCTTGGCGATGGTCAGCGCCAGCTGCTGGGCCTGCACGGACAGCTCGTCCGACAGGCCGGGGGCGGGGGCGATGACCGTGTCGCAGACGCCGTTTACCTGGATGGACTCGACGACGGGGTAGGCGACGGCCTGGCCGTGCGGGGACCGTACGACGTTGGCGGCGAGCTCGCGGACGAAGTCGACCTTCTCCTCGGCGAGGACGGGGACGCCGGCGCGGAACGGCTCCTCCGCCTCCTGCTCGCTGCTGACGACCCAGACGCCCTTGCCGTCGTACCCGCCACGCACGGTCTTGAGGACGACCGGGAAGCCTCCCCCTGGCTTCGCCGGGGGGACCCCCGCTTCCTCTGCGAAGCGCACCACGTCCGCCGGGTCGGTCACGATCCGGTGCCGCGGGCACGGCACGCCGATCGCGTCGAGCTTGGCCCGCATCACACCCTTGTCCTGGGCGTGTACGAGGGCGTCCGCGCCCGGGCGGACGGGGATGCCGTCGGCCTCCAGCGCACGCAGGTGCTCGGTCGGAACATGCTCGTGATCGAAGGTGATCACATCGCAGCCTTGTGCGAAAGCACGAAGGGTGTCCAGGTCGCGGTAGTCGCCGACGACGACCTCGTTCACGACCTGGGCCGCGGAGTCCTGCGGAGTGTCGCTGAGGAGCTTGAACTTGATGCCGAGGGGGATGCCCGCCTCGTGTGTCATACGGGCGAGCTGGCCGCCTCCGACCATGCCGACTACAGGGAACGTCACGCCCCAAGAGTATCCGCACACCAGGACTGTTCCGGCGCTCTCCTTGGAGGATCCTCCATGTCGGACTTCGGGGACGCGTGTCGCGCGCCACGGCACGTCCGCGGGCGACGCCCGGAAGCCGTGGCTAGCATGAGGGCGCCAGGCCGAGGCCGATCTCCCCTGCCGCCGCTGGGTGGGGGTGCCCCCAGCGGTAGTCCCCCCTGGGCCCAACGGCCCGGGTGGTACCCCAGGGGGAGTTCCCCCACGCCGAACAATGGAGCCATACCAACACTATGAGTGAACGGCGCACACTGCGCTCGCGGCTGGATCACCTGGTCCGCGAGGCCGCCAAGTTCGGGGCCGTCGGCGCGATGGGATTCCTGGTCAACCTGGTCGTCTTCAATCTGTGCGTGCACGCCCTTCATCTGGCGGTGGTGCGCTCCGGAGTGATCGCCACGGTCGTCGCGATCGGCACGAACTACCTCGGCAACCGGTACTGGACCTATCGCGACGCCGACAAGAACCGGCGCAGCCGCGAGCTGTCGCTCTTCCTGCTCTTCAGCGGCATCGGCCTGATAATCGAAAACGGCATCCTGGCCCTGTCGCACTACGGCTTCGGGTTCACCTCGACCCTCGCCGACAACATCGCCAAGAACGGCATCGGACTCGGCATCGGCACGGTCTTCCGCTTCTGGTCCTACCGCACCTGGGTGTTCCGCGCGCTGCCCGAACCAGCGGGCGCCGAGCCCCCGGACGCGCTCCCGGAGCGCGACCCCATAGGGCTCACGTAGCGCTCAGGAGTTCCGCGGGGTCACGTTCTGATCGGCTTCCCGGCTGAGGAAGAGGGCGAAGACGGGAGGGCGCTGCTGAAGCAGCTCCAACCGTCCGCCGTCCGCCTCCGCCAGGTCGCGCGCGACCGCCAGCCCGAGACCGGTGGAGTTCCGCCCGCTGACCGTCCGCTCGAAGACCCGTGCGCCCAGGTCGGGCGGGACGCCCGGGCCCGCGTCGGTGACCTCGATGACCGCCTGGTTGCCCGTGACCCGGGTCCGCAGGGCCACCGGCCCGTCTCCGTGCATCAGTGAGTTCTCGATCAGCGTCGCCAGCACCTGGGCGACCGCGCCGGGCGTACCAACGGCCCGCAGGCCCTTCTTCCCGGAGCAGACGATGGCGCGGCTCGCACTGCGATACGCCGGGCGCCACTCCTCGATCTGCTGCTTGACGACCTCGTCGATGTCGAAGGCGACCGCCGAACCGGTGCGGGGGTCGCGGGAGTTGGTGAGCAGCCGCTGTACGACGTCGGTGAGCCGCTCGACCTGTCCGAGCGCGATCGTCGCCTCTTCTTTGACCGTGGTCAGATCGTCGGTCTCCGAGATCTCCTCCAGCCGCATGGAGAGGGCAGTCAGCGGCGTGCGCAGCTGGTGCGAGGCATCGGCCGCCAGCCGCCGCTCGGCGGTGAGCATCCGGCCGATGCGCTCGGCGCTCGCGTCGAGGACGTCCGCGACCCGGTCCAGCTCCGGCACGCCGTACCGCCGGTGGCGCGGCCGCGGGTCGCCTGAGCCCAGCCGCTCGGCGGTCTCGGCGAGGTCGGTGAGCGGTGTGGTCAGCCGGTGCGCCTGCCGTACGGCCAGCAGTACCGCGGCGAGCACGGCCAGCAGCGCGACCGCCAGGATGACCAGCAGGGTGCGGCCGATCTCCTGGCTGACGGTGCCTGCGGACTCCTGCACGGTGATCGTCTCGCCGGCCTCGCCCCGCTCCCGGGCCTGGATGACGTCACCGGTGGGCCGCACACCGAGTTCGACGGGCGCCCGGCCCGGAAGCTCGATACGGGCGTAGCGGTCGGGGGTGATCTGCTCGCGCAGCACGTCCGGGCCGACCGGCTCGCGGCCTCTCAGCCGGCTGTCGACGATGCTGACCAACCGTACGGCCTCGGAGTCGACGCTGTCCTGCGCGCTGTTCTCGATGGTGCGCGCCTCGACGACGACGAGGGAGAGGCCGAAGACGGCGATCACCACAAGGACCACGGCGAGCGTGGAGTTGATCAGACGGCGGCGCACGGTGCTCTCCGGGCCGGGGCGACACGGGTCGTCAGGGTTCTAGCTCTTCTCGAATCGGAAGCCGACGCCGCGCACGGTGGCGATGTAGCGGGGGTTCGCCGCGTCGTCGCCGAGTTTCTTGCGCAGCCAGGAAATGTGCATGTCCAGGGTCTTGGTGGAGGACCACCAGGTGGTGTCCCAGACCTCGCGCATCAGCTGGTCGCGCGTGACGACCCGGCCGGCGTCACGTACCAGAACCCGCAGCAGGTCGAACTCTTTCGCGGTGAGCTGAAGCTCCTCCTCACCCATCCAGGCGCGGTGGGACTCCACGTCGATCCGCACACCGTGCGTGGCGGGCGGCTGCGCGTCCGTGGCGCCCCGCCGCAGCAGGGCCCGTACCCGGGCCAGGAGTTCGGCCAGCCGGAACGGCTTGGTCACATAGTCGTCGGCACCGGCGTCGAGACCGACCACGGTGTCCACCTCGTCGGCGCGGGCGGTGAGCACCAGCACCGGGAAGCCCATGCCTTCGGTACGCAGACGGCGGCAGACCTCGAGACCGTCCATCCCGGGCAGGCCCAGGTCGAGGACGAGCAGATCGACGCCCCCTTGCATGCCGGCGTCGAGAGCGGTGGGACCGTCCTCCCGCACCTCGACCTCGTATCCCTCACGGCGCAGTGCGCGAGCGAGCGGCTCGGAGATGGAGGCGTCGTCCTCGGCGAGCAGTACTCGGGTCATGGAGTGATGGTAGTCCGCGCGGGTGGTGGGGAGGGCTACGCCGATGGAGCCCTGTGGACCGGACCGATGAACGACCGGTTACCGTCGAAGGCACGTCACCGTTTCGGCGGCAACTGTGATCTATGTCTCAAGTTCTTCCATTTACCGCCATGTTCTAACGTATGGTGGCGATAAGTCCCACAGCACTCACGGGGACCTTTGGCCCGACCAACGCGCCGAAGGTCTCCGCTTCTGTGCGGGGCCGGCACCACCGGCTCTCCAAGGACAGTGCGCCTTCCCCCCATACGGGCGCGGACCGCGCAATGGCCGCGTCCCGAAGCAGCAAGGAAACAGCATGGCGTCCAGCCTGACGAAGGACGCCGCCTCGCAGGGGACCCCTGCGTCCGGCGGCAAGACCTTCTTCGGCCACCCCCGCGGTCTGGCCACCCTCTTCATGACCGAGACGTGGGAGCGTTTCAGCTACTACGGCATGAGGGCGCTCCTGGTCCTCTACCTGACGGCTGAGGTCTCCAAGGGCGGCCTCGGCATTGGTGCCGCGACCGCCGCGGCCATCTACAGCGTCTACACCGCCACGGTGTACCTGCTGGCCATGCCGGGTGGTTGGGTCGCCGACCGCCTGCTGGGCCCCCGCAAGACAGTGGCGGTCGCCGGCGCCATCATCATGACCGGCCACTTCCTGCTGGCCGTGCCGTTCACGGCGTCGTTCTTCGTCGGCCTGGTCTTCATCGCCGTCGGTTCCGGTCTGCTCAAGTCCAACATCTCGGTGATGGTGGGCCAGCTGTACCCGGACCGTAACGACCCGCGTCGTGACGGCGGCTTCACCATCTTCTACATGGGCATCAACCTCGGTGCCTTCCTCGCCCCGCTGGTCATCGGCACCGTCGGCCAGACCGTCAACTGGCACCTGGGCTTCGCGATGGCCGGTGTCGGCATGGCGCTGGGTCTGGCCCAGTTCCTCATCGGCACCAAGAACCTGGCCCCCGTGAGCAGTGTCGTCCCGGCGCCGCTGGCCGCCGCCGAGCGCGCCTCGCTGCTGAAGAAGGCCCTGATCTGGCTGGCCGCCGCCGTGGCCTTCTACGGTGTGGTCACCTTCACCGGGCACTTCACCATCAACTGGGTGCTGTGGCCGCTGTCGCTGGCCGGCCTGGCGCTGCCCGCCGTCTACTTCGCCCGCATCCGCCGGGACAGGGATCTGACGGCGGACGAGAAGTCGAAGATGACGGGCTACATCTGGTTCTTCATCGCGGCGGCCGCCTTCTGGATGATCTACGACCAGTCCGGCTCCACGCTGTCGATCTTCGCCGAGAAGAACACCGCGTCGACGCTCTTCGGCTTCGCCTTCCCGACCAGCTGGTTCCAGTCGCTGAACCCGCTGTTCGTAATGGCGCTGGCCCCGGTGCTCGCCGCGCTGTGGATCAAGCTGGGCAGCCGTAACCCGAGCACCACGGTGAAGTTCGCCTTCGGCCTGATCGGCATCGGCGCCTCCTTCGGCCTGATGATGCTGGCCCAGGCCGCGGCCGCGGGTGACGTCAAGGTCTCCCCGCTGTGGCTGACCATGGTCTACCTGATCCAGACCGTCGCGGAGCTGTGCCTGTCGCCCGTGGGCCTGTCGGTCTCCACGAAGCTGGCCCCGGCCAAGTACGCCAGCCAGGTGATGGGCCTGTGGTTCCTCGCCGTCACGGCGGGCGACTGCGTCGCGGCCATCGTCCAGCTGGTCATCGGCGACGCGTTCCTGTCGGAGGCATCCTTCGCGGTCCAGGGCGCCCTGGCGTTCCTCGCGGGTGTGGCCTTCGTGATCTACCGCAAGAAGGTCATCAAGCTGACGGGTGACGTCCACTGACGTAAGCCCCTTCGGATGGGCCCGGTGCGCTTTCGCGCGCCGGGCCCATCCGCGTGTGCACCGACGGGGCCGGTCAGCCCCGCAGGCGGCGCCACGGTGTGAAGGTGAAGACCGCGCCGCCGAGAAGGATCACGGTGCCCAGGGCGGGCCCGCAGGGCGCCATGGTCGCTCGCTCCGGTCTCGCTACCGTGGACCCGCCGCCCTGGAAGGCGCCCGCGCCACGTGTCGGCGTGCGCGGCGGGGGCCGACAGCAGCACCGCGGCCCCGGCCACTGCCGCGGCCAGGGCGAGCGCACCCGTGCGGCCCGTCGCATGGCGCTTCGTCCGGGACACCTGGGGCTCCCCTCTCATCAGGTCCGGCTGCCGGGTGATACTGACGACACATCAGATTGGCAGGTGACGGTACGCCAGGGACCGTTGAGAGGGAAGACAAAGAACACGCCGGATCGGCGTGTTCGCATGACGAAGGGATCGCGGGCAGTCGCGGCGGGAGACTACGAGGGGGCGGCCAGCTCGGCCCACACCGTCTTGCCGATGCCCTCGGGGTTCCGTACGACACCCCAGTCCAGGCACAGCCGCTGGACGATGAACATGCCGTGCCCGCCGGGGCGGCCCGCGCGGTGCGGCGTACGGGGTGCGGGCGAGCCCGAGCCGAGGTCCACGACCTCCAGCCGGAGCACCTTGCCGATACAGCCGACGCGCAGCTCCTCCGGGCCCTCGGCGTGCAGACAGGCGTTGGTGACCAACTCGGAGACGACGAGCAGCACATCCTCGGCCGCGGCCCGCTGATCGGCGGTGGCGGCGGGCAGCCAGCCCCAGTCGCGCAGGGCCTGCCGGGTGAAGTCGCGAGCGGTCGGGACGATGCCGCTGACGCCCGCAAGGCGCAGCCTGCGCACTTGGCCGTCCATTCCGACCGCTCCGGTTGTTCCGGCCGCTGGAACGGCAGGGGAAGCACCGTCCGACTCCGGGCCGCGGTCGCCCGGCGAGTACGGCCGAGTGGTGCTCATCAGCGCTTCACCTCACCGTTTCGCCGATACAGAGGTAACGAACACCTGACACGTTCATCAGATTCAGCTGTCTCCTGCCCGACCGATCCGTGAGAACACCCACTAATTCGGATGGGAGCGTGTGAGCCATACAACGCCGGTCACGCTCCGGAGTGGCGGGGACGACGGACGGTCAGTCGGCCGGAGTATCGGCGAGCGCCTCGTCAAGAGTGTCATGTACAGAGAAGACCGCTTCGGCGCCCGTGATCTCAAACACACGGGCGACGACGGGGAGCATTCCCACCAGGTGCACACTGCCGCCGGCGGCCTCGGCCTTGAGCCGCGCACCGAGCAGGACATTGAGCCCGGTGGAGTCGCAGAACTCGAGCTGAGAGCAGTCCACGACCAGGCGCGGGGCCCCCTCGTCAACACACCCTTCCAGCGGCTCGCGCAGCAGCTCGGCGGTGTGGTGATCGAGCTCACCCGCCGGCGTCACGACAGCGCTGGATCCGTGGTGCCGGACGCCGACTCGGAGCCGGCCCCGACTGGTACTGCCGACCATCCCGCGGTCCATGCGCACCCCTTCTGGTTGCTTGCGACGGCGCACCCCGAACCCTACGCCTTCGATACGCCGACCGGTAGCCGAACATCCCCTCGAAAGGGACATTCCATATCATTCGGGCCTTGCTTTGCGGGGGGTGAACCGGGTAGGGCTAGAAAGGACCCGTAGAACCACGGCCGGCTTTGGAGGCGCCGCACACCGTAGGAAGCGACATCGGCTTCGGCAGCCATACGCCGAGAATCATGGAGGAACCATGTCACCCCGGCTCGACGCAACGCGTACCGAGAACACCGCCCTCGAGGCAAACGAGAGCGACCGGACCGCGACGTCGACAACCGATCACCAGCCCGAGCAGATCAACAACGAGATTTACGGCATTCACGGTCTCGACGAGGAGTTCTTCGCGGACCTGCCCGAGATCCCGCCGTACGACGAAGTTGGGCCGCTGGATGCCAGGGCCCTGTCCAAGACCCTCTTCGCGCGCCTGGAGTCGCTCGAGGAAGGCACCCACGAGTACTCGTACGTCCGCAACACCCTGGTCGAACTCAACCTGGCTCTGGTGAAGTTCGCGGCCTCCCGGTTCCGCTCCCGCAGCGAGCCCATGGAGGACATCGTCCAGGTCGGCACCATCGGGCTGATCAAGGCGATCGACCGCTTCGAGCTCAGCCGCGGTGTGGAATTCCCCACCTTCGCGATGCCGACGATCGTCGGTGAGATCAAGCGGTTCTTCCGTGACACCAGTTGGTCGGTGCGGGTTCCAAGGCGGCTGCAGGAGCTGCGGCTCGACCTCGCCAAGGCAGGAGACGAGCTCTCCCAGACGTTCGACCGGGCGCCCACCGTGGCCGAACTGGCCGAACGGCTTGGGATCAGCAACGACGAGGTCGTCGAGGGCATGGCCGCGAGCAACGCGTACACCGCCAGCTCGCTGGACGCCCAGCCCGAGGAGGACGACACCGAGGGCGCGCTGGCGGACCGCATCGGCTACGAGGACCACGGACTCGAAGGCATCGAGTACGTCGAGTCCTTGAAGCCGCTGATCGCGGAACTCCCGCCGCGCGACCGGAAGATCCTGTCGCTGCGCTTCGTCGCCAATATGACGCAGTCGGAGATCGGCGATGAGCTCGGCATCTCGCAAATGCACGTGTCCCGGCTGCTCGCGCGGACGCTGGGGCGGCTGCGTAAGGGGCTGATGATCGAGGAGTGACGCTGCTCCAGCGGCCACTGTGCGGTGTGCGTGTGCCCGAAGGGCCCGCCCCCTGGGGGCGGGCCCTTCGGCATGTTCCGGCCCGCGCGTCAGTCCAGCGTGTGGTGGCCGGCCATGGGCTCGCCGCGGTGCCAGACGGCGGCGACGAGGGGGACGCCGGGGCGGTAGGCCAGGTGGACGTGGGAGGGGGCGTCGAGCAGGGCCAGATCGGCGCGGGCTCCCGGGGCAAGCCGGCCCACGTCGGTACGGCGCAGGGCGCGGGCCCCGCCCGCCGTCGCCGACCACAGCGCCTCATCGGGGGTCATGCCCATGTCGCGTACGGCGAGGGCGATGCAGAACGGCATGGAGCTGGTGAAGGACGAACCCGGGTTGCAGTCGGTGGACAGGGCGACGGTGGCGCCCGCGTCGAGCAGGCGGCGCGCGTCGGGCCACTGCGCGCGGGTGGAGAACTCGGCGCCGGGCAGCAGGGTGGCGACGGTGTCGCTGTGGGCAAGGGCGTCGATGTCGGCGTCCGTGAGGTGGGTGCAGTGGTCGGCGGAGGCCGCGCCCAGTTCGACGGCGAGCTGCACGCCGGGGCCGTGGGACAGCTGGTTGGCGTGGACGCGCGGGATCAGGCCGCGGGCGGCGCCGGCGGTGAGGATCGCACGGGCCTGGTCGCCGTTGAAGGCTCCCTTCTCGCAGAAGACGTCGATCCAGCGGGCGTGGGGGGCGCAGGCGTCGAGCATGGGACCGGTGACGAGGGCGACGTACGCGGCCGGGTCGTCGGCGAACTCGGGGGCGACGATGTGCGCTCCGAGGAAGGTCACTTCGTCGGTGTGGGCGGCGGCGATGGCCACGGACCGGGCCTCGTCCTCGGTGGTCAGACCGTAGCCGGACTTGGTCTCGATGGTCGTGGTGCCCTGGCGCAGCGCCTCGTGGACGTAGCGGCGGACGTTGGCGTGCAGGACGTTGTCGGACGCGGCGCGGGTGGCGGCGACGGTGGTACGGATGCCGCCCGCGGTGTAACCGCGGCCGGACATCCGGGCGTTGAACTCCTCGGTTCGGTCGCCCGCGAAGACCAGGTGGGAGTGCGAGTCGACGAAGCCGGGGATGACGGCCCGGCCGCCGGCGTCGATCCGGTTGTCAGTGGCGGGTGCTTTGCTGGATGCACCAACCCAGGCGATGCGGTCGCCGTCGATGACGACCGCCGCGTCCTGGATGAGACCGAGGGGGCCTTCGCCAAGGGAGGGGTCGTTGGTGACGAGAGCGGCGATGTTGGTGATCGAGGTGGTGCTGCTCGGCGCGGTGGTCATGGGGGTGCTGTGCTCCTTCGGCCGCTGGGGGGCGCTCGGGTCGCTCGGGTTCGCCCGACCGCCTGCCCGGCGGCGGTCGGGCGGGAAGGGCCGGGCGCGCGGCGCCCGGCAGCGCTTCAGCCGCGCACGGCTGCGATGGCTTCGGACAACGTGGTGGGGACGTGCGGCACCATCTGGTGGATCCCGTCCCGTACGACATGGCGGCCTGCGATCACCGTGTGGCGGACGTCCGCGTTGGTCGCGGCGAATACCGCGGTCTCGGCGGCCAGACTGGGCGGCGGCCCTGCCGTCCGGACGGTGTCCAGTGCCACGGTGATGAAGTCGGCCGGCGCGCCTGGCTCGATGCGGCCCGACTCCGGCCAGCCGAGGGCTGCGTGGCCGGCGGCGGTGGCGGCGTGCAGCAGCTGCGCGGCGGTCCAGTGGCCGCGGACGCGGGTGCGCAGCCGCTCGTCGAGCTCCATGGCGCGGGCCTCTTCGAGCAGGTCGATGACGGCGTGGCTGTCGCTGCCCAGGGACAGCCGGCTGCCCGCGTCCTGAAGCTGCTTGGCGGGGCCGATGCCGTCGGCCAGGTCCCGCTCCGTGGTGGGGCACATGCACACACCCGTGGCCGAGTTGCCGAGGAGGTGGATGTCGCCGTGGGTGAGGTGGGTGGCGTGCACGGCGGTGGTGCCCGGGCCCAGCACCCCGTGGTCGGCGAGCAGCCGGGTGGGGGTGAAGCCGTACGCCTCCACGCATGCGTCGTTTTCCGCGGACTGCTCCGAGAGGTGGAGGTGCAGCGGCGCCTCGCGCTCCTGGGCCCACTGGGCGACGGTGCTCAACTGGTCGGCCGGAACGGCCCGTACGGAGTGGATGGCCGCACCGATGCGAGCGGTGCCGTGCGCGGTCAGCGCCGAGACCCGTTCGGCCCAGTCCTCGGCCGTGCCGTCGCTGAAGCGGAGCTGGTGTTCGTTCGGCTCGGCGCCGAACCCGGAGGAGAGATAGCAGGTGTCGAGAAGGGTGATGCGAATACCGGCTTCGGCAGCCGCGGCGATCAGCGCCTTGCCCATGGCGTTGGGGTCGCCATAGCGGGTGCCGCCCGGGGCGTGGTGCACATAGTGGAATTCCCCCACGCTGGTGATGCCGGCCAGGGCCATCTCGGCGTAGACCGCCCGCGCGAGGTCGAAGTAGTTCTCCGGAGTGAGCTTGTCGGCGACCTCGTACATCACATCGCGCCAGGTCCAGAAGGTGCCGGAGCCGGCCTGGACGGTGCCGCGCAGGGCACGGTGGAAGGCGTGCGAGTGGGCGTTGGCCAGCCCGGGGAGGGTGAGGCCGCGCAGGGTGACCGCGCCGGCCGGCGGGGACTTGACCCCGGTGCGCACGGCCGTGATCTTGCCCTCCTCCTCGGTGGCGATGACCACACCGGGCTCGACGGCGCCGTTGAGCCAGGCGTGATCCGCCCAGTAGGTCTGAGCCGTCAGCGGCACGCGAGGCCCTCCAGTACGTCGGCGAGTGCGGTCACCCCGGCGAGGCAGTCGTCCTCTGTCGCCGACTCGGCGGGAGAGTGTGAGACGCCCGTGGGGTTGCGTACGAACAGCATGGCGGTGGGCACCGAAGCGGACAAAATACCCGCGTCGTGTCCCGCGCCGGTGGGAAGCACCGGGACGGGCGCGCCGTCCCTGCCCAGGAGATTGGCCAGCTCGTCGCGCAGACCGTGCTCGAACTCGACCACGGGTGTGAAGGACTCCCGGGTCACGCTGACCTCCACGCCGTCGCGTTCGCCGCGCTCGACCGCCGCGCGCTCGATCGCGGCGACGACGGAGGCGAGGGTGTCCTCGTCGGGGGCGCGGGAGTCGAGCCAGCCGCGGACGAGGGAGGCGATGGCGTTGACGCCGTTCGGCTCGGCGCCGACCTTTCCGAAGGTGGCCAGGGCACCGGCGAGCCGGGCGCTCTCGCGGGCGGCGAGAACGGTGTCGGCGTAGGTGAGCATAGGGTCGCGGCGATCGTTCAGGCGGGTGGTGCCGGCGTGGTTGGCCTCGCCTCGGAAGTCGAACCGCCAGCGGCCGTGCGGCCAGATGGCGGAGGCGATGCCGACCGGGGCGCCGCACAGGTCCAGGGCGCGGCCCTGCTCGACGTGCAGTTCGACGAACGCGCCGATCCGGGCCAGCCGTTCGGGGTCGGGGCCAATGGCTGACGGGTCGTAACCGGCCCGCTCCATGGCCTCGGGGAGGGAGATTCCGTCCGCGTCGCGCAGCTCGTGAGCCCGCTCGACGGTCAGCCGGCCGGCCGTCAGCCGGGACCCGACACAGGCGAGGCCGAAGCGGGCGCCCTCCTCGTCGCCGAAGTTGACTACCGCGATGGGCCGGTGGGGCTGCGCACCGCGCACCCGGAGCTCGTCGAGGGCGGCGAAGGCGGAGACGACGCCCAGCGGGCCGTCGAAGGCTCCGCCGTCGGGGACGGAGTCCAGGTGCGAGCCGGTGACGACGGCGTCCCCGGCGGTGGGGTCGCCGAGCCAGGCCCACTGGTTGCCGTTGCGGTCCAGCTCGTAGGTCAGCCCGCGGGACTCGGCCTGCGCGCGGAACCAGGCGCGGCAGTCGGCGTCGGCCGCCGTCCAGGCATACCGCCGGTACCCGCCGGAGGCCGCGAAGCGGCCAATGGGCAGCAGGTCGCGCCACATCTCGTGGAAGGACGACGGTTGTGGGCGGTCGTCCCGCGGGGCGGGACGACCGCCCACAACCGGGCTCACGCGTCCTCCCGCATCGGGATACGGACACCGCGCTCGGCGGCGACCTCGTCCGCGCGGTCGTAGCCCGCGTCAACGTGCCGGATGACGCCCATGCCCGGGTCGTTGGTCAGCACACGGCGGATCTTCTCGCCCGCCAGGGCCGTACCGTCGGCGACCGTGACCTGGCCGGCGTGCAGAGAGCGGCCCATGCCGACACCGCCACCGTGGTGGATGGACACCCAGGACGCACCCGAGGCGACGTTGACCATGGCGTTCAGCAAGGGCCAGTCGGCGATCGCGTCCGAGCCGTCCAGCATCGCCTCGGTCTCACGGTAAGGGGACGCGACCGAGCCGCAGTCGAGGTGGTCGCGGCCGATGACGATCGGCGCCCGCAGCGTCCCGTCGGCGACCATCTCGTTGAACCGCTCGCCCGCCTTGTCGCGCTCGCCGTAGCCGAGCCAGCAGATACGGGCGGGCAGGCCCTGGAAGTGGACCCGCTCCCCCGCCATCTTGATCCAGCGCGCCAGTGACTCGTTCTCCGGGAAGAGGTCGAGGATCGCCTTGTCCGTCGCCGCGATGTCCTTCGGGTCGCCCGACAGCGCCGCCCAGCGGAAGGGGCCCTTCCCCTCGCAGAAGAGCGGGCGGATGTAGGCGGGGACGAACCCGGGGAAGGCGAAGGCCCGCTCGAAGCCCGCCAGCTTCGCCTCGCCACGGATCGAGTTGCCGTAGTCGAAGACCTCCGCGCCCGCGTCCATGAAGCCGACCATGGCCTCGACGTGCCTGGCCATGGATTCCCGCGCCCGCTGGGTGAACTCGGCGGGCTTCTCGGCGGCGTAGGAGGCCATGTCGTCGAAGTCGACGCCGAGCGGCAGGTACGACAGCGGGTCGTGGGCGCTGGTCTGGTCGGTGACGATGTCGATGGGGGCGTTCATCGCCAGCAACCGCGGAACGAGTTCCGCGGCGTTGCCGAGGACGCCGATCGACAGCGGGCGCCGGTCGTCGCGGGCCTCGGTCGCGAGCCGCAGCGCGTGCTCCAGGCTGTCGGCCTTCACATCAAGGTAGCGGTGCTCGATGCGGCGCTCGATGGCACGCGGATCGCAGTCGATGCAGATGGCGACGCCGTCGTTCATGGTGACCGCGAGCGGCTGGGCGCCGCCCATGCCGCCCAGGCCGGCGGTCAGGGTGATCGTCCCGGCGAGCGTGCCGCCAAAGCGCTTGGCGGCGACGGCGGCGAAGGTCTCGTACGTGCCCTGCAGGATGCCCTGCGTGCCGATGTAGATCCAGGAACCGGCCGTCATCTGGCCGTACATGGTCAGGCCCAGGGCCTCGAGCCGGCGGAACTCCTCCCAGGTGGCCCAGTCGCCCACCAGGTTGGAGTTCGCGATGAGCACGCGCGGCGCCCACTCGTGCGTCCGCATGACGCCGACCGGGCGGCCGGACTGGACGAGCATCGTCTCGTCCTGTTTCAGCGTCCGCAGCGTGCGGACCATGGCGTCGAAGGAGCGCCAGTCGCGGGCCGCCTTGCCCGTGCCGCCGTAGACGACGAGCTTGTCGGGGTGCTCGGCGACCTCGGGGTCGAGGTTGTTCTGGAGCATCCGCAGGGCGGCCTCCTGCTGCCAGCCCCGAGCGCTCAGTTCCGTACCACGCGGCGCTCGCACGGGTCGCGGTCCTGCCATGGCGCTGCCTCCCTGCCGTCTATTGGATCAACTTATTCACATCTTGGCTCTACTGAATACAGCTAGTCAACAGGGGCTCCCCGAAGAGGTCCTTTCCGGACGAAGCCTGGGCGGCGGGCAGGGCCGGATGGTTGGCTGGCCCCATGGCTGAGGATGTGCATCTGAACTCGGCGGGACGGCGGGACCTGGCCGTACGGGCCGCGGTGGAGCAGGAGCTGATCGGGCCCGAGGAGCCCGTCATCGGGCTGCTGGACGTGGCGGGCATCCGCGACTCGGCCGCCGCGCTGCGCTCCGCCTTCGACGACGCGGCCGTGGGGATGCGGCCCCCGACGGCACCCCCGGTGCTGCACACCTTCGCCGTGAAGGCGGCTTCGCTCGTGCCCGTTCTGCGGTTGCTGGCCGCGGAAGGGCTCGGCTGCGAGGTGGCCAGCCCGGGCGAGCTGGCGCTGGCCCGCGCGGCGGGCGTACCCGCGGACCGTACGGTCCTCGACTCACCCGCCAAGACCCTTGACGAGCTGCGCGAGGCGCTGGCCCTGGGCATCGCCGTCCATGCCGACAACCCGCAGGAGCTGGCGCGGATCGATGCCCTCGTCCAGGGCGCGCCGACCGCGTCCACACTTGGCGTACGCGTCAATCCGCAAATCGGCAGCGGCACCATCGAGGCGCTCAGCACCGCCACCACGCATTCGAAGTTCGGGGTCGCACTGCGCGACGAGGGGGCGCGCGAGTGGGTGCTGCGCGCCTATCTGGACCGGCCCTGGCTGACCCGGCTGCACGCCCATGTCGGCTCCCAGGGGTGCCCACTGGAGCTGATGGCCGAAGGCGTGCGCGTGGCGTACGAGCTGGCCGAGGACATCAACGCGGCGGCCGGACGCCGGCAGGTCGACATGCTCGATCTCGGCGGCGGGCTGCCGGTCAACTTCACCTCGGACGAGACGTTTCCGACGTTCCGCGACTATGCGCGGCTGCTGCATGCGGCCGTCCCCGGCCTGTTCGACGGGCGGTACGGGCTGGTCACCGAGTTCGGCCGGGCCCTGCTCGCCAAGAACGGCCTCGTACTCGCGCGGGTCGAGTACACCAAGTCGGCGGGCGGCCGCCGGATCGCGGTGACGCACGCGGGCGCCCAGCTGGCCACGCGCACCGTCTTCGCTCCGGACTCCTGGCCGATCCGTGTAGCGGCGTACGACGCGGAAGGGCAGCCCAGGACGGGCCCGGCTGTCGCCCAGGATGTCGCGGGACCCTGCTGCTTCGCGGGCGACCTCGTCGCCCGGAACCGGCCCCTGCCGCTGTTCGAGGCAGGCGACCTGGCCGCGCTGCTCGACACCGGGGCGTACTACTTCTCCCACCACTACGGGTACAACAGCCTGCCGCGTCCGGCCGTGCACGGGTTCGCCCTGGACCCGGCGGCACCGGGGGGCGTGCGGTTCGGGCTCGTACGCCCGCTGCAGACGGTCGAGGAGATCGTCGCCGAGAGCGGCGGCGGCCGGCGCGATGCGCTGATCGGCCTGCGCCAGCCGTAAGGGGAGCGAAGCCGTCGGACGGCATCGCTCCCGCCGCGGAGCGCAGACCTCCTCACGGGTGCGATGCCGTCCGGCGGGCGGCCCCGACCGCCGCAGGCGCGGGCCACGGCACCGCGGTGCGCTCAGCCCGCGCAGGACCGGACCGCGCAGTCAGGACGCCGCACTGGCACAGCGCGCCGTCAGGGGGCCGAAGAGGTGCGGCGCACCGTCAGCCTGTGGTCGGGCCACCGCCCTCAGGCGGCGGCGGGTGCGCGGCGGCCCGCCGGGACGCCGAGGCAGTGCGGCGCTCCGCCAGGGGCGGATGGCCATGAAACCGGCGGAACAGCCGCTCGTTCCCGGCTACTCCACGAACAGGCCCCGCGCCGCGGCCCTCGCGTCGAACTCCTCCAACCGCGCCTGAGCGTCCGGCAGTCCGTCGCACATCGCCTCCAGCAGGACCCGCCCCAGCAACATCGGCGCACAGGCCGTGTCGAAGGACAGCCCGGTGCCCACGGCGGCCGGCAGCAGCAGATCGCTGTGCTTGGCCACCGGAGCGAACGCGCTGTCGGCGACGGTCACCACCGTCAGGCCCACCCCCCGCGCGTGGTCCAGCGCATCCAGCACCTCCCGCGGGTGGCGCGGCAGCGCGAAGCACAGGAGCGCGCTGGCTCCCGCACGCCCCGCCGCGTCGATCCGGTCGGCGAGCATCGTGCCGCCCTCGTCCAGCAGCCGGACGTCCGGGTGCACCTTGGCCGCGAAGTACGCGAAGCCGCGCGCCTGCGCGGAGGCGGCGCGCAGCCCCAGCACCGGCAGCGGCCGCGACGCCGCGAGCAGCCTTCCGGCCCGCTCCACGGGCTCCGGGTCGGCCAGCATGGCCGCCAGATGCCTTAGATTCTCGATCTCGGCCTGCACCGCCTGCTGGTACTCGTTGTACGCCTCCCCCTCGGCCTTGCGCTGGGCCGGAGCGACGTCCCGCAGATGGCGGCGCAGCGCCGGATAACCGTCGAAGCCGAGCGCGACCGCGAACCTCGTCACCGACGGCTGGCTCACGCCGGCCAGCTCGGCCAGCTCCACGCTCGACAGGAAGGGGGCGTCCGCAGCCCGCCGCACCATGCAGTGCGCGATGCGCCGCTGTGTCGGTGTCAGCCGGTGCCCTTCGAAGAGCTTCTGCAGCCGGGCGGCCGCGCTGGACGCACCCGACGCAGCCGTACCGGCCGCACCAGCCGTACCGCCGCCCGCGTCGCTCATCGTTCAGCCCTCCTGATCGTCGTGCACCTCATACGGGAGCACCGCGGATCGATCGCACGATACGAGCGATCAACCGCCGAGCAATGGCAACTATTCAGTCACCAAGAACTCTGCATGACCATATACAGACGAGGCAAGCGAGGGCTCCTGATCACGTTCGGCCCGGTGGGCGTCCCCTGACGACGGCCTACGCAGGGACGGCCCGCCCGTCGAGGGCCGGCCACTGCTGGCTCTCGACAAGATCGCGGTACTGGGGGCTGCGGCCGAGGAGTTCGTGGTGCGTTCCCGCGTCCACCACGGCGCCGCCGTCCATCACGACCACATGGTCGGCGTGCTGCACGGTGGACATGCGGTGGGCGACCACGACGACCGCCCGGTCCCGGGACAGGTCATCGACGACCTCGCGCAGTCGCAGCTCATTGAGTCCGTCCAGCTGCGAGGTGGGCTCGTCGAGCAGGATGATCTCGGCATCCCTCAGCAGGGCCCTGGCCAGGGCGATCCCGCGGGCGCCGCCGCGGTGTCTTCCGAAGATCGCCGTCCTCGCAGGCTCGGCGAACGAGCGGTTCGCCGCCGAGACGCTGATGGCCGGTGCCGATGGCTTCCTGCTTCGCGACATGCCCCCGCAGCACCTGATCAACGCGGTATGGGTGCTGGCCTCGGGCAGCAGTGTGCTCGCACCGACGGCTTCCCACGCCATCGTCGACGGACTGCGGGGCAGCGCCCTCCCCTCGGAGACGCAGGCCCGGGCCATGGCCCTGACCAGCCGGGAGTACGAAGTCCTGACCCTGTTGATGAAGGGCCTTTCCAATGTCGAGATCGGCGGCCCTGCTGCTCAGCCCGGCGACGGTGAAGGACTACATCAGCGCGATCTACGCGAAGCTGGGAACGACCAACCGGGTGCAGACCGCCGTCCTGACACACCGCATGGGCGTGGGATCACCGCGAGAACTGGCCGTCGCCTGACGGCAGCCGCAGCTGAGGAGCAGGTAGCGGTCCCCTGCGAGGGGTCCCCTGCGAGGGGACCTGCCTCACGCTGGCGGCAGCAGGCGCTTTTGTGGCTTGCCCATCGCATTGCGCGGCAGTGCTTCGAGGAACCGGACCTTGCGCGGCCGCTTGTGGACGGACAGCCGCCCGGCCACGAAGTCGACGAGCTCCCGCTCGGTGACCCCGTCGGCGACCACGTACGCCACGATCTCCTGACCCAGGTCGTCGTGCGGAGCGCCGACCACGGCCGCCTCCCGCACCGCCGGGTGGTCGAGCAACGCGTTCTCCACCTCCCCGGCCCCGATGCGGTAGCCGCCGGACTTGATCAGATCGGTGGAGGCGCGCCCGACGATACGGTGCATACCGTCCGGCTCGATCGCCGCGATGTCGCCCGTACGGAACCACCCGTCGTCGGTGAAGGAGGCCGCGGTCGCCTCCGGCCGCCCGAGGTAACCGCTGAACAGCGTCGGGCCGTTGAGCTGCAGCTCGCCGATCTCCGCGTGCTGAGCGCCCTCCTCCACGGCGATGCGCGTCTGGATGCCGGACAGCGGCGTCCCCACATATCCCGGCCGCCGTTCGCCGCCCGCCCGCGTGCTGACCGTGATCAGCGTCTCGGTCATGCCGTAACGCTCGACCGGCCGCTGCCCGGTCAGCTGCTCCAGGTCCCGGAAGACGGGCGCGGGCAGCGGCGCGCTGCCGGACACCAGCAGGCGCGCGCCGCTCAACTCCCGCGCCACCGCCGGTTCCCGCACCACCCGGGACCAGACGGTCGGCACGCCGAAGTAGAGGCTGCCGCCCGCGGCCGCGTACGCCTGCGGGGTCGGCCGTCCCGTGTGCACCAGCCGGCTGCCGGTGCGCAGCGCGCCCAGCACGCCCAGCACCAGGCCGTGCACATGGAACAGCGGCAGCCCGTGCACCAGAGTGTCGTCGGCGGTCCAGTCCCACGCCTCCGCGAGCGCGTCCAGGTCGGCGGCCAGGGCGCGCCTCGAGATGAGCGCGCCCTTGGGTGCGCCGGTCGTGCCCGAGGTGTAGAGGATCAGCGCGGTGGTGTCCGGGGCGGGCTCGGGCTTGGTCCAGGCGGCCCGTTCCCGCACGTCGACGGGCACGCCCTCGATCCCGAAGTCGCCGCCCGCCTCGCCGCCGAGCAGCAGCTCGGCGCCGGAGTCGCGCAGAATGTGCTCCCGCTCGGTTTGCCCGGAGTCCGGCGGCAGCGGGACCACCGGTACGCCGGCCAGCAGCCCGCCGACGACCGCGACGACCGTCTCGAGCGACGCCTCGGCCCGTACGGCGACGACCGACGCCCCGGCGATCCGCCCGGCGACGGCGCCCGCGGCTCCGAGCAGTTCCTCGCGCGAACAGGCGTGCTCGGCGATGGTGAGCGCGTCGGGGCGGTCCTGGGCGCTCTCGGCGAGGGCCGACAGCAGAGGCACGGTCACGGGCTGCTCCTTAGGCTGCGAGGTCCACGATGCCCGCAAAGGCACCACCCGTGACCGTAGCGCGGAAGCGCACACCGCCGGGCACGGAGGGCCCCTCGCCCGCAAAGGAGGCACGGAGAAAGAAAGCCCCGGCGCGGGAGCGCCGAGGCCAAGAAGCCTGGTGCGCGGGGACCGCCGCACCCCGGCAGGAACCGGGGGCGGGACGACGGCGGTCCCCGCGGGGGACGCGGGCCGGGTCAGGGCCGGTCTGCCACGTCCGGGCGACCAGGGAGGTCCGGGAGCCGCTCCGGAGGTCCATGGCGCCGTTCGGGGGTGTCGGTGGTGTCGTCCTTGCCGACGCCCACCAATGTGCCGGACCAGTGTTAAGTCCGTGCTGCGCGTACGTGACACATACGTACCAGTTACGCGAAGCCCGTCCCGAAAGGCCCGGCGGCATCGGCCCGTTGACGGCTACTTGGCTGCCTTCGCCAGGAACGCCAGCAGGTCCTGCCTGCTCACCACACCCGTCGGCTTGCCTTCCACCAGCACGATCGCCGCATCCGCGCCTTCCAGAACGGCCATCAGATCCTCGACCGGCTCGCCGGACCCGACCTGCGGCAGCGGCGGGCTCATGTGCTTGTCCAGCGGGTCGCCCAGCGTCGCGCGCTGGGTGAACAGCGCATCCAGCAGCTCGCGTTCGACGACCGAACCGACGACCTCCGCGGCCATCACATCCGGGTGCCCGGCGCCCGGCTTGACGATGGGCATCTGCGAGACGCCGTACTCGCGCAGCACTTCGATGGCCTCGCCGACCGTCTCCTCCGGGTGCATGTGGACGAGCGAGGGCATGCCGCCCTCCTTGTACGCCAGCACGTCGGCGACGCGCGCGGACGGCCCGCCCTCCTCCAGGAAGCCGTAGTCCGCCATCCAGTCGTCGTTGAAGATCTTGCTCAGGTAGCCGCGGCCGCTGTCCGGCAGCAGAACGACCACCACGTCGTCCGGGCCCAGGCCCTCGGCCACCTCCAGCGCCGCGACGACCGCCATGCCGCAGGAGCCGCCGACCAGCAGGCCCTCCTCCTTGGCCAGGCGGCGGGTCATCTGGAAGGAGTCCTTGTCGGAGACCGCGATGACCTCGTCCGTGACCTCCGGGTCGTAAGCGGTCGGCCAGAAGTCCTCGCCGACGCCCTCGACGAGGTACGGGCGCCCGGAGCCGCCGGAGTAGACCGACCCCTCGGGGTCGGCGCCCACGACCCGCACCCGCCCCTTCGAGACGTCCTTCAGATAGCGGCCGGTGCCACTGATGGTGCCGCCGGTGCCGATACCCGCCACAAAGTGGGTGATCCGGCCGTCCGTCTGCTGCCACAGCTCAGGGCCGGTCGTCTCGTAGTGCGAGCGCGGGTTGTTCGGATTGCTGTACTGGTCCGGCTTCCAGGCGCCCGGCGTCTCCCGCACCAGCCGGTCGGAGACGTTGTAGTACGAGTCGGGGTGCTCGGGGGCGACGGCCGTCGGGCAGACCACGACCTCGGCGCCGTACGCGCGCAGGACGTTGATCTTGTCATTGGAGACCTTGTCCGGGCAGACGAAGATGCACTTGTAGCCCTTCTGCTGAGCCACTATGGCCAGACCCACACCCGTGTTGCCGGAGGTCGGCTCCACGATGGTCCCGCCGGGCTTCAGAGCGCCGGACTGCTCGGCCGCCTCGATCATCCGCACGGCGATGCGGTCCTTGACGGAACCGCCGGGGTTGAAATATTCGACCTTGGCCAGGACGGTCGCCTGGATGCCCTCAGTCACGTTGTTGAGCTTCACCAGCGGGGTGTTGCCGACGAGCTCGATCATCGAATCGTGATACTGCACGACTTTCTCCAGTTTGGGCGGGATCTCCGCGATCGGGCCGGGCAGCGACGCTCACGTGCCCGTGGCGCCAGCCTACGGCGCCCCCGGGCCTTCCCCTTACGCCCCGCGGGCGTAGTGGCACCCCCACCACCTGTGGCCGGCGGGCGCAGCGGGACCCCCAAAGGGCGCGTTGCGCGGCACGCCACGCGGGGCACAAGCTGTTACACGGTCGTACAGCGGGAGGCGGGCCAGGTACATGTCAATGTCGAGGGCGAGGGTGGCGCGGCGGATCGCGGCCGCGGCGGCGTACGGGGGTGGCGGAATCGGCCTCCTGGGGGGTGCGGCGGTCGGGCTGCTGCTCGCGGAGGCGCAGCTGGCGAAGCGGGCCGTGGGCGGCTCGAACGACGACCCGCCGCGGGCGGACGGCCGCTACGGTGCGATGTTCTCCCGGCACACCGCGCAACGGCCGCTGCGGCTGGCGCTCCTCGGCGACTCGACGGCGGCGGGGCAGGGGGTGCACCGAGCGCGGCAGACTCCGGGGGCGCTGCTGGCGTCAGGGCTGGCCGCGGTCGCGGAGCGGCCGGTGGACCTGCGCAACGTCGCGCTCCCGGGCGCTCAGTCCGACGATCTGAAACGGCAGGTCGACCTGCTGCTCGCGGACCGCAGTCTCACCCCTGACGTGGGCGTCATCATGATCGGCGCCAACGATGTCACCCACCGGATGCCGCCGGCCCGCTCGGTGCGGCTGCTGTCGGACGCGGTGCTCCGATTGCGCGAGGCGCACTGCGAGGTGGTCGTGGGGACCTGTCCGGACCTGGGCACGATCGAGCCGGTGTACCAGCCGTTGCGCTGGCTGGCGCGGCGGCTGAGCCGGCAGCTGGCCGCCGCCCAGACGATCGGAGTGGTGGAGGCGGGCGGGCGTACGGTCTCGCTGGGCGACCTGCTGGGGCCGGAGTTCGAGGCGAACCCCCGTGAGCTGTTCGGCCCGGACAACTACCACCCGTCGGCGGAGGGGTACGCGACCGCCGCCATGGCCGTACTGCCGACGCTGTGCGCGGCGCTGGGGCTGTGGCCGGAGGAGGAGCGGCCGGACCTCTCGCGGCGGGAGGGCATCCTGCCGGTGGCCGAGGCGGCGGCGCAGGCGGCGGGCGAGAGCGGTACGGAGGTGGCCGCGGCGGAGCCGGTAGGGATGCGGGCGCCGTGGGTCCTGCTCAAGCACCGGCGGCGGCGCCGCCTGCCGGCGAACGACGAGAACCACGACGCTGCGGACCCGGCTCCGCGCCGAGCCTAGCCCTCGCCGGGCGGGCCACTCCGCGCCGAGCCCGACCCTCGCCGGGCGGACCACTCCGCACCGAACCCTCGCGGCGCCTCTGCCCGCACTCCGGGCGCGCGGCCGAGCGCGAGCGCCCCCTGTCCCCGGACGCAGCCGCGGAGCCCGCGAGGCGGGCGGCTCGATCCGGGAAGCCCCGCTCGATCCAGGGAGTTACCCATAGTGGGCCCACGGGCCCCGGCCGTCCGCCCGCCGGAGCGCTAAAGGAACCGTCAGGCCCGCGGCCCCACGGGAGTCGGGGCCACACGCCGCCCGGGGGCGCGCCGCGGCGAGGCCCGTCCCGGCAGCCCACCGGGGCCGCCCCGGGAAGCCCCGTGCACCCGGGCAGCGGCCCAGAGGCCGGCACCCGCCCCGGCGCGGAGCGGCCTTCCCCGGCGGGGGGAGGTCGGCTGAGCGAGCGCTTAGAAAAGAGGTCGGCGTCACAGCACACAGGCCGTGACCTCCGCGGTACGTGCAGGTAACTTCCCAGACAGTCCATCAAGTCCAGCCCTCATGGAGCCGTGATGCCCGAAGCCGTGATCGTCTCTGCAGCCCGCTCACCGATCGGTCGGGCCTTCAAGGGCTCGCTCAAGGACGTCCGCCCCGACGACCTGACCGCCGAGATCGTCAGGGCCGCCCTGGCCAAGGTCCCCGAGCTGGACCCGCGCGACATCGACGACCTGATGCTCGGCTGCGGCCTCCCCGGCGGCGAGCAGGGCCACAACCTCGGCCGCGTCGTCGCCGTACAGCTGGGGATGGACCACCTGCCCGGCTGCACCATCACCCGCTACTGCTCCTCCTCGCTGCAGACCTCCCGCATGGCGCTGCACGCCATCAAGGCGGGCGAGGGCGACGTGTTCATCTCCGCCGGTGTCGAGACCGTCTCCCGCAGCATCAAGGGCAGCTCCGACGGCCTGCCGGACACCCACAACCCGCTGTTCGCCGATGCCGAGGCCCGTACCGCCGCGCGCGCCGAGCAGGGCGGCGAGGGCTGGCACGACCCGCGTGAGGACGGCCTGCTGCCGGACGTCTACATCGCCATGGGCCAGACGGCCGAGAACCTGGCCCGTCTCAAGGGCGTCACCCGCCGGGACATGGACGAGTTCGGCGTCCGCTCCCAGAACCTGGCCGAGAAGGCCATCAAGAACGGCTTCTGGGAGCGCGAGATCACCCCGGTGACCACCCCCGACGGCACGGTCGTCAGCAAGGACGACGGCCCCCGCGCGGGCGTCACCCTCGAGGCCGTCGAGGGCCTCAAGCCGGTGTTCCGCCCCGACGGCCTGGTGACCGCCGGCAACTGCTGCCCGCTCAACGACGGCGCTGCGGCGCTGGTGATCATGTCGGACACCAAGGCGCGCGAGCTGGGCCTCACCCCGCTGGCCCGGATCGTCTCCACCGGCGTCTCCGGCCTCTCCCCCGAGATCATGGGCTACGGCCCGGTCGAGGCGTCCCAGCGGGCCCTGGCCCGGGCGGGCCTGACCATCGACGACATCGACCTCGTCGAGATCAACGAGGCCTTCGCGGCACAGGTCATCCCCTCCTACCGCGACCTGGGCATCGACATCGACAAGCTGAACGTCAACGGCGGCGCCATCGCCGTGGGCCACCCCTTCGGCATGACCGGCGCCCGTATCACCACGACCCTGATCAACTCCCTCCAGTGGCACGACAAGCAGTTCGGCCTGGAGACCATGTGCGTCGGCGGTGGCCAGGGCATGGCGATGGTCATCGAGCGGCTGAGCTGAGCCCGGCTGAGCCGAGTCGAGCCGAGCCGAGTCGAGATGAGCCGACCGCTCCAGTCATGAGGCCATGACATCGTGACCGGATCTTCCCCAGGATGTGACCTTTGTCCTGGGGAAGATCCGTCTCCGCAGGTCAGAGCCGTTGAAGAGGAAACGTCCGGGCCCAAAGACCCGTCCGTTTCATGACGTTCTGCACTGTCACCTGGCAGCAGCCCACGACAAGCTGAGGTAGGAATTCGGGGGAGCTCGTCGAACCGACCGGGAGTACGTCAGTGAGCGCCATGTCCCTTGCCCTGCTGCTGGCCGTCACCACCGCGACGGCCGCGGGCGCCGCGGCCCTGCACGCTGCTCGTGGGCTGCGGAGGGAGGTCGCCACCCTGCGCGCCGAGCTCGCCGCCTCGGCCGCCGCCGGAGCCGGCGCCACCGTGCCCGCCGCCCGTACGACTCCCGCCGACGAGATACGCGCCGCCGTCGCCGACGCCCTGGCCGAGGAGCGCGAGCGGGAGCTCGCCGAGGCCCGCGCCTTCTGGGCCGCCCAGGAGGCGCGCGACGCGGCCGACGCGCCATCGCTGCTCTACGGGCTGTCCGGCTTCGGCGAGGACGCCCCGCTGTACATCCCCCGCCAGACCGACTTCGCGGGCATCGAGCCGCTTCTCGACCTCGACGCGTTCGAGGAGCAGTTGGAGCTCGAGTCGGCCGAGGAGGGGCAGGAGGAGACGGAGTCGCCCGAGCTGGCGGCCGCCCGACGCCGCCACCCCTCGCACCCCGACGCCCGGCCCAGGGTGTCCGTCGCCGACCACGAGGGCACCGTGACCCGGCTGGAAGAGCTGGCCGCCGCCGCGACCCCGCTGAGCGACGTGCGCCCCGGCCCGCTGGGCACCCTGGATGTGTACGTCTTCGCCGACGGCACGACGATCTGCATGACGCCGGGCCAGCGGGAGACCGCCGAGCGGCTCGCCGATGCCCTGCGCGAGGGCAAGACCCCGGTACTGCTGGGCGGCTCCGGCGTCTCCGGCGCGTACGCCCTGACCTTCGCCTACGGCGAGGAGAGCGTCTACATCCTCGCGGACCGGGTCATCGCGTCCCTCTGACGCGGACGCCCACCCAGCACACGCCCACCCAAGCTTGCCCTCAGCACGGGCGCTCGGCCGCCTACCGCAAGCGCTTGGCCACGTCCTCAACCAGCGCCACGGCCTCCGCCAGATCATCGTCAGAGGCCGTTTTTCGCAATACTTCGGCCAAATCGTGACCGGCGACCGCGACCTGGTCGGCGACCGCGAACATCCCCGCATCCGGCATCGGCTCCGGCTCCCGCCCCGGGAACTCCAGACGCTGCGCCCGCACCGCCAACTCCCGTGCCAGCGCCAGCCCTTCCGCGGCCACGCCGCGCTGCAGCCTGCTCTGCGGCACCGCCCGGAGCCGGTCGGCGAGGTGGTCCACGGCGGTCACCAAAGGCGTCACATCAAGCACCCCGAGAGACTATGCGCCGTCTCCGCACTGTTGCCAACGGGCGAACGCTCAGGCACGGTGGCGTGAAGGACCACCCATGGCCACGTAGTGGGCCAGCGTTGGAACCGCCCGGAGGTGCCGATGTCCCAAGTCTTCTCCGAAGAGACCCACCGGAATCTGCTCGCCCGCATCCCCCAGTGCACCGGCCGCGAAGTCTCCGACTGGCTGCGCACCGTCGATGAAGGCCCCGCCCTCGTCCGCTTCGAGGAGAAAGTCAACTGGCTCCGCGGTGCGCACGACCTCGCCTATGGACATGCCAAAGCGATCATCCACGAACACGACTTGAGGCGCGCCGCGCGCAAACTCCTCTAGTGCCGCGTCAGCCG
>NZ_JBUEGC010000041.1:0-66704 GCF_054963655.1 Streptomyces sp. HSS9-12
CACGTCGACCGTTTCGGCCCCGGGCACCTGCACGATACGCCCGCGGCGACCACACACGGTCACCAACAGGCTGGATCTCCCGGAGAACTGGCGACAGTTGATTAGGCGAGCCCACCAGTATGGGACCCCGTCATGCGGCATCACGTCCATCCCGAAGTACTTCCGCGGGACGCCATCGCGGGCGTGCCGACCGACTACACGCCTGCGATGATCCGCAACACGCTCGCGCTGGTGGCCACCATCACCGCGACCGACGAGGTGCTGGCCTGCTGGAAGCGGCCGCGCCGGAGGCGCTGACGGCGGACGCCTCCACCGTCGCCCGCGGCCTGGTCGTAGGGCCCGGCCGCCCAGTCGGGCCGGGCCGCCCAGTCGGGCCGGGCCGCCCAGTCGGGCCGGGCCGTGCCGACCCGCTCCTCAGCCCATCATGATGGAGTCGCCCTGCACGGTGACCTTCGCGTCGGGCAGCGCCTGCGTCGCGGGACCGGCCTTGACGCTCCCGTCCGCGATGCTGAACTTGCTGTTGTGACAGGGGCAGTTGATGGTGCCGCCGCTGACGTCCCCGACGCTGCAGCCCTGATGCGTGCACACGGCCGAGAAGGCCTTGAACTCCCCGGCCTTCGGTTGCGTCACCACGACTTTCTGGGCCTTGAACACCTTGCCGCCGCCCTGCGGAATGTCGGCGGTCTTGGCGAGTTCCTTGCCGCCCGCGGCGTCGCCGCCACCCTGCCCGGACTCAGCGGCGCCCCCGCCGGTGTCCCCGCCCGTGCTGCCGCCGGTGCTGCCTGCGGCCTGGTCCTGCCCGGAGGAACCGGTGTCCCCGCTGGAGTCGCTGCTGCACGCGGCGAGCGCAGCTGTGAGCCCGGCCGCCCCGGCCGCCGCTACCACGGCGCGGCGGCTCGCGGTCCGCCCGGTCCCCTGAGATGCCGTCATGGTGATATGTCCCTTTCGCTGGGGGCGTCTGGCGGGACCGGCTCTGGCGAGGACCGGTCCCGTCGCTGAGTACGGATCGCGGCCCACCGCAGTTCAGCTCCCAAGCGCCTTCTTCAAGAAATCGATCTGGAACAGCAGCAGATTCTCGGCCACGTGCTCCTGCGCCGCCAGGTGCGACACCCCTGGCAGTGGAAGCACGGTGTGCGGCCGTCCCGCCGCCAGCAGCGCCGCTGACAGCCGTAGCGTATGAGCCACGACCACGTTGTCATCGGCCAGGCCGTGGATCAGCAGCAATGGGCGCCTCAGCCGGTGCGCGTCACCGATGAGGGAGGACCGGTCGTAGGCTTCCGGTTCCTCCTCCGGATGCCCGAGGAAGCGTTCTTTCCAGTGGGTGTCGTACAGCCGCTGATCAGCGGGGGCCGCTCCGGCGACCGCCGCGTGGAAGACCTCCGGGCGGCGCAGCACCGCGCCTGCCGCGAGACAGCCGCCGTAGGACCAGCCGCGGATCGCCACCCGGTCCAGATCCAGATCCGGGCAGCGGGCCGCTGCCGCGCGCAGGGCGTCTACCTGGTCCTCCAGCGCGGGCCCGAGAGCGTCTCCATGGACCGCCTTCTCCCAGGCCGGGCCGCGGCCGGGGGTGCCCCGCCCGTCGGCGACCAGCACGGCGAAGCCTTGCTCCGCGAACCACTGCGACACGCACCCGGGCCAGCGGCGGGCACGTACGACGAGCTGCAGGGCCGGGCCGCCGTACGGGTCGAGCAGCACCGGCAGCTTGCCCGTACCCGGTTCGTACCAGGACGGCAGGTAGAGAGCGCTGCGCAGGTCGCGCGTGCCCAGGCGAAGATACTCGGGCCGCGGAGTCACCGTCGGCTCCTCGACCAGGGAGGCGATGCTCCCCTGGGTCGTGCCGGAGGGACCCGCAGCCGGCCCGCTGAGGCGCAGTACGGTCACCCGGTGGCCGCCGGGCGTGGCGCTGTCGAGGACGACCGTGCCGCCGCCGGACGCCCCGGTGTGCACGCCCGGTTCCTCACTCAGCCGTACGCAGCCGGCCCCCGGTTCGTACGACCACACATGGGTCTCGGTCGGCTCGTCGCTGGCGGTGAACAGGACCCGCTCGCCGTCGGTCGCCAGCACCTCGCGCACGTGCAGCCCGGGCGGGGTGCGCCCCTCGGCGCCGATCCGCAGGCCCCGGGTGCCGTTGTGCTCGTACGGGTGGACGAGCGCGCCCGAGGCCGTACGCGCCGGGGTCCCGGGCACGAGCTGCACCCAGGCGGCGTCGTGCTGCTCGTGCACCACCTCGGTGGCGCCCGTGGCGGGGTCGGCGGACAGTACGCGCAGGGTGCGCTGATCACGGCTCTGGACGGTGACCAGCGGGCCGGTGGCGTCCCAGCGGGCGTCGACGACGTATTCGAAGGCCGCTTGGTCCCAGTCCATCGGTGTGCGGCGCCCGTCGAGGCCGAGGATGTGCAGTGAGACCTCGGCGTTGGCGGTGCCCGCGGATGGATACGGGACGGCGCGCGGCGGCAGTTGCGGGTTGGCCGGATCGGTGTGGTACCAGCGCTGGACGGGGGAGGTGTCGACGCGCGCCGCGAGCACGGCGCGGCCGTCCGGGGCCCACCAGTGGCCGCGCAGCCGGCCCATCGACTCGGCCGAGACGTGGTCCGACAGCCCGTATGTCACCTCGGGCCCCTCGGGCGCCGCGAGCAGCCGGTCGTCCGATCCGCCCACGTCCACGACGCGCAGCGCGCCCGCGGTGACGTAGGCGATGCGCCGGCCGTCCGGGCCGGGGCGCGGGTCGACCACCGGGCCGGCCGCGGGGACGGGGAACGGATCGCCGCCATCCGTGCGTACGGCCCACAGCGCGCCGCCCAGCGCGAACGCGGCGATGTGCGCCGCCTGATCCGTCGCGTACGCCACCACCCCGTCGGAGCGCTCGCCCGCCCGTTCCCGGCGGATCCGCTCGGCCTCCGGCACGCCGGCCCCACCGCAACCGACCAGGGCGCGCGGATCGGCGAGGATGCGCTCCGTACCGTCCTGGTACAGCCACAGCAGGCTCACCGGATCGCTTCCCGAGTGCGTGCGCACGAAGAGCACCCGCTGTCCGTCGGGTGAGACCGTGAAGTGCCGGGGCGCTCCGAGGGAGAAGCGGCGGGTGCGGGCGAACTGGCGGGGGAACTCGCGGCAGACGACGGCGGGGGCCGGTGCGGTCAGGGCAGTGGTGTCCATGGGGCACTGTGGCAGCTCGGCGGACACTGCGTGAACAGGGCGGATTAATCTGGGCCAATGCTTCCCGAAGTCACCCCCACTCGCTATGTCACGCCCTTGCGTGAGGGCGGATCGCTCCCCGGGCTCGTCGAGGCCGACGATCTGGGCACGTACGTAGTTCACCGGGGCCGGCCAGGTCCGCAAGATGCTTGTCGCCGAGGTGATCTGCGGCCGTCTGGCCCAGCACTGGTGCGCTGAGCGATTCGCTGAACCAACCGGGTAGGAGGTGTGACATGCGGCGCCGTCGGGTTACGTGCGCCGTTGACACGCGGTGCCCTTGCTTCTAGCTTGTCGATCGACCTACTAAGCGGTTGCTCACTCCTTGGAGATGGCAGCCGCGGGGTCCGACCCTCTCTCCTCGTCAAGGGGCACCAGTGACAGCGCTGGGGCTTCGGCGAGGAGGGCCCACGAGCGCGAGGAGAACCCGCATGTCCACCACCGAGCAGCGCGTAGCCATCGTGACGGGCGCAGCCCGCGGCATCGGCGCGGCCACCGCCGTACGCCTGGCCGAGGAAGGCCGTGCCGTTGCCGTACTCGACCTCGACGAGGCGGCCTGCAAGGACACCGTGGAGAAGATCACGGCGGTGGGCGGCAAGGCCATCGCCGTCGGCTGCGATGTGTCGGACGAGGCACAGGTGGAGGCGGCCGTCGCGCGGGTCGCCGAGGAGCTCGGAGCACCGACGATTCTCGTCAACAACGCGGGCGTGCTCCGCGACAACCTTCTGTTCAAGATGTCGGCGTCCGACTGGGACACGGTGATGAACGTGCATCTGCGGGGCGCGTTCCTGATGGCCCGCGCCTGCCAGAAGCACATGGTGGACGCGAAGTTCGGCCGGATCGTGAACCTCTCCAGCAGCTCGGCGCTCGGCAACCGGGGCCAGGCCAACTACTCCACCGCCAAGGCCGGCCTGCAGGGCCTCACCAAGACCCTGGCGATCGAGCTGGGCAAGTTCGGCGTCACCGCCAACGCCGTCGCCCCCGGATTCATCGTCACCGACATGACCGCCGCCACCGCGTCCCGTGTGGGCATGGACTTCGAGGAGTTCCAGAAGGCTGCCGCCGGCCAGATTCCGGTGCAGCGCGTCGGACAGCCGGACGACATCGCGAACGCCATCGCCTTCTTCACGGGCGAGCAGGCCGGGTTTGTCTCCGGCCAGGTCCTGTACGTGGCCGGCGGCCCGCTCAACTGACCAAGGAGATTTCCCTCATGACCTCACAGGTTCAGGACAGCGGAAGAGTCGCGCTCATCACCGGTGCGAGCCGCGGCATCGGCTACGGCATCGCCGAGGCGCTCGTGGCGCGCGGCGACCGCGTGGCCATCACCGGCCGCACCGAGGACACGCTGAAGGAGGCCGTCGAGCGGCTCGGCGCCGACCGTGTGATCGGCATCTCCGGCAAGGCCCACGACGAGGCGCACCAGGCCGCCGCCGTCGAGGCCACCATGGAGGCCTTCGGCCGCATCGACTACCTGGTCAACAACGCGGGCACCAACCCCGTCTACGCGCCGATCGCCGAGGTGGATCTCGGCGTGGCCCGGAAGGTCTTCGAGACCAACGTCATCTCGGCGCTGGGCTTCGCTCAGCAGACCTGGAAGGCCTGGCAGAAGGAGAACGGCGGGGCGATCCTCAACATCGCCTCCATCGCCGGTCTCGCCCCCTCGCCCTTCATCGGTGCGTACGGCGTCAGCAAGGCCGCCATGATCAACCTCACGCTGCAGCTCGCCCACGAGTTGGCGCCCGGGGTCCGGGTGAACGCCATCGCCCCGGCCGTGGTCAAGACCAAGTTCGCCCAGGCGCTGTACGAGGGGCGCGAGGAAGAGGCCGCGGCCTCCTACCGGCTCGGCCGGCTCGGCACGCCCGAAGACATCGGCGGCGCGGCGGAGTTCCTGCTCTCCGACCGGGCCGGCTGGATCACCGGCCAGACGCTCCTGGCGGACGGCGGACTCTTCCTCAGCGCCGGAGAGTGACACCCTGCCCTCCAGGCAGAGGCGACAGCACCGCTTCGCAACGCCCCCCGCGCCGTGGGGGGCGTTGTCAGTGGCCGCCGGTAGGTTCTGGCGCGACAACGGATCACATACCGGAGGTTGTTGACGTGACCGACACCCTGCCCGAGTCCTGGCGCGCGGTCCTCGGCGAGGAGCTGGAGAAGCCCTACTTCAAGGAGCTCACCGAGTTCGTCGAGAAGGAGCGCGCGAACGGCCCGGTGTACCCGCCGCGTGCCGAGGTGTTCGCGGCGCTGGAGGCCACGCCGTACGACCGGGTGAAGGTGCTCGTCCTCGGCCAGGACCCGTACCACGGTGAGGGGCAGGGGCACGGTCTGTGCTTCTCGGTGCGCCCGGGGGTGAAGATCCCGCCGTCGCTGCGGAACATCTACAAGGAGATGCACGAGGAGCTGGGGCACCCGGTGCCGGACAACGGCTGTCTGATGCCGTGGGCCGAGCAGGGCGTCCTGCTGCTCAACGCTGTGCTGACGGTCCGCGCCGGCGAGGCGAACTCGCACAAGGGGAAGGGCTGGGAGAAGTTCACGGACGCGGTGATCCGCGCGGTCGCCGCCCGCCCCGACCCGGCCGTCTTCGTGCTGTGGGGCAACTACGCCAAGAAGAAGCTCCCGCTGATCGACACCGAGCGCCACACCGTGGTCCAGGGCGCCCACCCGTCGCCGCTGTCCGCGAAGAAGTTCTTCGGCAGCCGTCCGTTCACCCAGATCGACGCGGCGATCGCGGCCCAGGGACACACGCCGGTCGACTGGCGGATCCCGAACCTCGCTGGGGCGCTCGGGTAGCGTCGGCCGGTCGGGAGCGTACGGCGGACAGCGGGAGGCCACCGATGGCGGAGCCGCAGCGGGAGGCGTCCGAGGACGCCGTGATGACCAGGATCGCTCAGGCGGTCATGCTGCACCGTGGCGGCGACCGTGAGGAGGCACGCAATCGGTTCGCCCGGCTGTGGGAGGAGATCGGGGAGGGCGGCGCCCCTCCCTCCTCGCCCGCCTCCGGCAAGCAGGGCGAGCTGTCCGTCCTGCGCTGCATCCTCGCGCACTACATGGCCGACACCCAGGACCACCCGGCTGACGAGCTGGCCTGGGACCAGCGGGCGCTCGCGGCCGTGGGCGGGCTCTGTGACGAGCGGCTGCGGGACCACCAGGCAGCCGTCGCCGTGCGCGCCTTCTACCCGTCGCTGCATCTCAGCCTGGCCGCGGACCATGTGAAGCTGGGTCAGAGCCAGGCGGCGCGGGTGCATCTCGAGCGGGCGCGTGCCGCCTGCGCCGCGCTGGCCGACGACGAGTACGGCGCGGGTATCCGCGCCGCGATCGGCCGGCTGGAGCTGCGGCTCGCCGGCGGAGCCGATCAGCTTCCGTAGACCTGCCGGCAGATCGGGGCCTCGTTGCCGTCCGGCTTCCAGTTCCCGTACATCTCACCGAGGGCGCACATCCCTCCCGGGTGCGGCGCGGGGGCCGGTCGCTGCTGGGACGGCTCGACGCACCGTACGGGCGGCCGTACGGGCCGAGGCCTGCCTTCGGGGGCGGGGGTGCCGGGCCTGCGGCCGGGCGTGGTCGCGGGACGGCGCGGCAGGTGCGGGGGCGGCGGGACGCGGCGGAGCGGCGTGCCGACGATGGGCACTGTGCCGCGGGGTCGGGGCGGGTGCTCTCCAGCGCCCCGCGGGCGGGCGACTGGCCGATCTGCGGCTCCACTGCCTCCGAGGCGGTCGGCGGGGCGGGCGCTTCCTCGGGTACGGCGGGGTGCCCGGAGACCGCGCCGCAGCCCGCGAGGGCCGGGGACGCGAGAAGGATCACTGTTGCTGTCAGGAGGCGGGGCCGCTTGCTGCGACGGCGGGTGGGCGGGAAGATCGCGCCGCAGGTACATGAACCAGGGACGGAGGAGACCCGTGAAGGTCGGCTGCATCGGGCTCGGAAAGATCGCCCAGAAGGCGTACCTTCCGGTCCTCACCACCCAACCCGACGTGGAACTGCATCTCCAGACCCGCAACCGGGACACCCTCGGCCAGGTGGCGGCCGCCCACCATATTCCCGCCGACCGGTGCCACGCCGACCTCGACTCGCTCCTCGCGGCCGGCCCGGACGCCGCCTTCGTGCACGCCGCCACCGCCGCCCACGCCGAGCTCGTCTCGCGGCTCCTCGAATCCGGTGTAGCGACGTACGTCGACAAGCCGATCGCGTACGACTACGCCGACTCCGAGCGGCTGGTACGGGTCGCCGCCGAGCGGGGGGTCAGCCTGGCCGTCGGCTTCAATCGCCGTTACGCACCCGGCTACGCCCAGTGCCTGGAGCACCCGCGGGACCTGATCATGATGCAGAAGAACCGCATAGGCCTCGCAGAAGACCCGCGTACCGCCGTCCTCGACGACTTCATCCACGTTGTCGACACCCTGCGCTTCCTCGTGCCCGGCACGATCGAGCACGTCGACGTGCGCGCCAAGGTCCGGGAAGGGCTGCTGCACCATGTCGTCCTGCGGCTCTCCGGCGAGGACTTCACGGCCGTCGGTACGATGAACCGGATGAGCGGCTCCGCGGAGGAGATCCTCGAGGTCTCCGGCCAGGACACCAAGCGGCAGGTCCTGAACCTCGCCGAGGTCATCGACCACAAGGGTCAGCCGACCGTGCGCCGCCGCGGCGACTGGGTCCCCGTCGCCCGGCAGCGGGGCATCGAGCAGATCACCCTGGCCTTCCTGGACGCCGTCCGGGCGGGCACACCGCTCACCGCCGAGGACGCGTTGCGGACCCATGAGCTGTGCGAGCGGGTCGTGACCGCGGTGCTGAACCAGGCCGCCGCCTGACCCGCGAGCCGAGGACCCGAAGGCCTTCGGCGGCTCCGAAGGCGACGAGGACGCCGATGGACCCGAACACCACCCAGTCGCCGTAGCGGACATACGGGCTGGTGCCGCCGCCCAGCGGCACGTCGTACACCCGGGCCGCACTGGCCGACGTTCCGATCCGGCCGTCGACCGCCTGACCGCGCGGACCGTACACCGCACTGACCCCCGTAAGCGTCGCGTGCACCATCGGCCGCCAGGTCTCCGCGGCCCGGAGGGCGGCGAGCGAGGCATGCTGCTCCGGTGCCCAGCTGTGCTGGAAGGACGAGGTCGCCGACTGGGCGACGAGCACCTCGGCGCCCATGCGCGCGAGACGGCGGCTCATGTCGGGGAACGCCGTCTCGAAGCAGACCAGCGGACCGATCCGCAACCCGCCCGCGGCAGGCAGCGTCATCACCACCGGCGCCGTGCCCCGCCGGCGGTCCTCCGCCGCGGCCTTGCCGACCGACGTCGCCCAGCCCAGCACCGGCCGGGCCGGGATGTACTCGCCGAACGGCACCAGCCGGATCTTGTCGTAGCGCTGCCCTCGCAGCCCGTCCGGGCCGATCAGCACCGAACTCTTGTAGATTCCGGGCCGGTCCGAGCGCCGCGCGTCCACGTTCACCAGCAGATCGGTGTGGACGTCCCGGGAGATGGCCGCCAGCCGATTCTCCAGGTCCGTATGGCTGCGCAGATCCGCGCCGATGCTGCTCTCGCCCCAGACGACGAGATCCATGGGCCGGCCCGCCAGAGTACGGGTCAGCTCCGCCTCGCGGGCGAACCGGTGTCCGGTGCTGCCCACACCGTCGATCAGCCCTGGCTGGACGACCGCGATGGGGGCTGTGCCCGTACGCGGCGGCAGCGGGGCCCACGCCCAACTCCCGGCGGCCACGGCCACGCAGGCGAGCCCACCGGCTACCGCGACCCGGCGGACAGCGGGCACGGCGATCAGCATGGCGACGGCCGTGTTCACCGCGACGAGCAGGAAGCTCACCAGCCACACGCCGCCGAGCGAGGCCAGCCGCAGGGCGGGCGGCACCTGCCACTGGCTCGCGCCCAGCAGGCCCCAGGGCCCGCCCAGGTACTGCCAGGACCGGACCAGCTCCACCATCAGCCACCCGGACGGCACCACGACCAGGGCCGCCGCCGCCCGGCCCGGCCGCGGCTCGCCGCCCAGCAACCGCCGTACCAGCCAGCTCCACGGCGCCCACAGCAGGCCCAGCAGCATGGCCAGCACCACGATGAAGACATGCAAGTAGGGCAGCAGCCAGTGGTGGACGGCCAGCACGAAGCCCATGCCGCCGAGCCAGCCGTCGTACGCCGCGCGGCGGCCGGTCGGCGCGGAGCGTACGAGCAGCAGCCAGGGCACCAGGACCACGTAGGCCAGCCACCACAGCGACGGCGCCGGGAAGGTCAGCGCGGGCAGGGCTCCCGCGGCGGCGGCGATGGCCCCGCGCTGCCACGGTGAGGCGAGCACTCGCCGCCACCGGTTGAGCGCTACCCGCATGTCGCTCCTTCCTCGTGCCGGCCTCTGGTCTGGGAGTACCCCCAGGTGACCCTTGGGGTACCCCCGGCTGCAGCGGTAGTCCCCCTGGGCCTGACGGCTCGGGTGGTTTGCCGCCAGGGCGGCGTATTCGACCAGTCTGCGCGAGCGCGACGATCAGTGACAGGCCACGCGCCGCCTGCGGTGCACGCACCCGTACTCTGGCGCCTGCGGCGGGCTTGTTCCCCCGACCCGGCCTCCGCTTGCGGGCACTCCCGCGCCGCCGGCCAGGGTTTGCCCCGCTCGCCGCCCTGGCACGGCCATCTGCTGCCTTGCCCGATCGACCGAGTAAGCCCACTACGAGGCCGATCCGGCGCCTTGCAGCTGACCGCACCAGGTCACCTCGCTACCGGGCAAACCCTGGCTGACGCGGCACTAGCCGCGGCGGATCACCGTGGAGAGGACACCCGGCAGCGGGTACCAGTCGCTGGTGGTGAAGCTGGCGTGCTGGGCCGCGAGGGCGGCGACCCGGGACCGCGCCTGTTCCTCGGTCGGGTTCACCGCGTCGATGGCCGGGGGCACGCTGTGGGCGTCGGTCATGACGACCAGGTAGTGCCGTTCGTCGTACCACGCCTTGTCGATCGCGCCGTCGGCAACATACGTGGAGGCGTCACCGTCGAAGACGACGAACCAGGCCCGGATGGCCGGATCGGTGTAGCGCGTACGGGGATCCCCCGCGCCGGCCTTGTGGACCGCGGGGAACGCGGTGGCGCTGCCGGGCTTTCCGGCCGCCGCCAGGTTCTTCAGATGGGTGGCGTACTCGCGGTCGGTCCACAAGTGGTCGAAGGGGTTTTTCTCCTCAACCGTGCCGGGGATCAGCTCGACGAGGAACTTGCCCGCGAGCACGGATCGCGCGGGCCAGCCGTCCGCCTGTACGGCCTCATCCAGCGTGGCGTGGCTGCCGAGGAGGTCGGCGGGCCGGAAGAGCGCGTCGCCGAGCTTGCCGCCGACGAGCGCGTCGAACTCGTCCGGGCCGAGCCCCTTGCGGTCGTTGAAGCCGTCCTTCATCTCGACCTTGAGCAGGATCGGACGGTGACCGGGGTGTGCGTCATGCCAGGCCCGGATGTCGGACAGACAGCCGTCGAGGGTCTGGTTGCGCGCCTTGGTCCGCAGCTCTGCCGCCGAGGCCGCGTTCTCGCAGTTGTTGTCGTTGGCCACGGGATTGTTGTGTGAGACGCGCCAGGTCTTGCTCAAGCCGTTGGTCCACACATCGAGTTCGAGCAGCGCCGCTCCGGAGTCCAGGGCGTCGGCGAAGTAGGGGTACTTGGCCTTCTCGTAGGCGTTGTGGACGCCGACGGAGGTGCTGGAGGAGTAGGACAGACCGGTGTCGTCCGCGGCTCCGGCGTCCGCCGGCAGGGCGGTGGTCGCGAGCGCCGTGGTCAGCAGGACCGCGGCCGCGCCGACGGTGCGATTGCTGTGCATGCATGCCACCTATCACTGTGGGGGGCGGTGAAAGTGGCAGCAGAGTACGGGAGTTGAGAACCGCGGACCCACATCGGGGTGGCGATTCGTCGCGGAGTCACCGCCTCCTGTTCGGTGGTTCACGCGGGCGTGGCTGACTGGCCATCAGCGATCTGGGTGATGCTCAGGACTCCAGCCTCCGCAGTCGCTCCGCGTCGCACGTCCGGGGGCAGGTGAGGCAGGCTTCGGCCGGACGGATCGTGTAGTACAGGCAGCAGCCGAGCTTGGTGCGGGTCGGGTACGACCGGCCGTCGCCACCCGCCAGCCGCCGGAAGCCGGCGCCGCCGGGGAACGGGGGGATGGCCGCGGGAAGCAATTCGGTGGCGGCCCGAACGGCGTACTCCTCCTGGCCGAGCACGCGGCCGAGATACCAGATGCCGGAGATCAGGTCGTCGGCCACCATGCCCCACGAGGCGCGCGGCCCACGCCGCAGTCGCGGGCCGATCGCGGTCAGGAGCGGGCGCAGATGATCGGCGACCGCGGCCCGTAGTTCGGCGCGCAGAGCCTCCTGGTGGGCGAGCACCCGCGCGCCGGGGAGCCTCGCCGCGCGGTCGTCCGGGAGACACGCCAACCACGAGCCGGGGACGACCTCGAGCGCACCCGTCGTCAGGTCCAGTCGTACGTCCTGCGGTCGGATCCACGGCACGCGCCGCTCCAGGTACCAGGGTCCGCTCATCAGCAGGCTGACGGACCATGCGTAGTCGTGGAGCGCGCGGGACGCGGCGACGTCGCGGCGGGCGATGTGACCGTGCCGGTCGTGGATACGGGCGGCCTCGGCATCGACGAATGTGTCGAGCGCCTCCGGGTTGTGGGCCAACTCCCATCCATCGAGCCACCCTTGACGGGCGGCCGAGTCCGGGTCCGCGACCCGTACGGTCAGTGCCTCGCAGAGGCCGGTGAGCCGCCGGTAGGTGCCGGCGAGGAGACCGCTGGCGCTCGCGGGGGAGCCGGTCACCGGGATCCCCGGGGCCACAGGCATGGGCACTCCTGCACACATCAATCGAACGGGCAATCAGAAAAGGTAAGGCTCACCTTACCTATGCTCGTGTTTCGGCGGTCAAGGGGGGGCCGATTGAGACACGGTGTAGATCGCGAGTGGAGTCAGGCATGCAGCCGGCGGTGGCCGGCGCGATCGTGAACTGGGCCGTGGACCTGGCCGAGCGGCACGGCGTACACCTGGGCGAGATGAACGTCGGCGGCGGTATGACTGTTGACTACGCCGACGCGGAGAGCCGTTTCGACTGGACGGCGTACGGCGCGGGACGTTCTGGCCCGCGACGTTGCGGCGCGGGTCCTGCGGGCGGGCGACCGGGTGGCCTTCGGTCTCGCCGGTGCGTATGCGTGGAACATCTCCCACCATGACTTCCTGGTGCGCCCCCGGCCCGGCTTCCACTACCTGAACGGCTGACCCTCCATAGGGGTGGGGCGCGAGTTCCGCCTGCGAGAGCGGGGATATGTGCAGCGTGGCCGTAACGGAATCGGTGGTCGGGCTGGTCAGGCGGAGCAAGGAGCCCGTCTTCGTACAGACCGTTCGCAGCACCCTGGGCGCGGTGCTCGCGTACATCGTCGCGCAGTGGCTGATCGGCGGCGCGCCGCTGCTCGCGCCGCTCACCGCTCTCCTCGTCATCCAGGTCAGCCTCTACGCCACGCTGACCACCGGCATCCGCCGGATCATCAGTGTGGTGGCGGGCGTCCTGATCGCGGCAGGCTTCAGCGCGCTCGTCGGGCTGAGCTGGTGGAGCCTTGGGCTGCTCATCCTCGCCTCGCTGGTCATCGGCCACATGATCCACGTCGATGAGTTCGTCCCGGAGGTGGCGATCAGCGCCATGCTCGTGCTGGGCGTCACCCATGTGGCCGCTACGGCCTGGGGACGGGTGGCCGAGACGCTGATCGGCGCCATCACCGGTGTTCTGCTGAACGCGGTGCTGGCCCCTCCGGTGTGGGTGGAGCCCGCCGGCGAGGAGATCCAGGCCCTGGCCGGCCGGATGCGGACGCTGCTGCTGCGTATCAGCCAGGGCCTGGGCAGCGGTGCGTCGGTCGAGCAAGCCGAGGCATGGCTGGAAGAGGCCCGCGCCATCGACAACGAGATCGCAAAAGTCGACGTCGCGCTGTCCCGCGCCGAGGAGAGCCTGCGGTTCAACCCCCGCGTACGGGAGGGACTGCTGCAGCGCCTGGTGCTGCGCAGCGGGCTCGACACGCTGGAGATCTGCTCCGTGGTGCTGCGGACCCTCTGCCGGTCGCTGGCGGACCTCTCCCAGCGGCGAGGGCCGCAGCAGTTCGTGTACTCGGGGGAGGTGGCCGCAGCCCTGGAGGAGATGCTCCGGCACGTGGGCGACGCGGTGGAGAGCTTCGGCCGTCTGATCACCGCTCAGGTCAGCGCGAACGCCGAGCGGGCGGAGGCGCAGCTGGGCGAGGCGCTCGCCGCCGGCCGGGAGTCCCGGCAGCGGATCGCCGAGCTGCTGAAGGGGGAGACCGAGCGGGAACCGGAGCGGTGGGAGCTGCACGGGGCCCTGCTCGCCAACGTCGACCGGCTGCTGAGCGAACTCGACGTCGAAAAGCGGTCGCAGTGGCTTGCGGAGGAACTGGACCGTCACCGCCAGCGGCCGCCGGGCCGACGCACGGCACTGGAGCGGCTGCGCCGGCAGGCGCGCCGCTACCAGAGCCGGCTGCGGCGCAGGAGGCGGGTGAGCAGCGGGAAACGGTGAGTGAAAGGTGGCCCGCCCCAACACGGAATCGCAGCCGAACGGTTGTTTTCAGCCCCTCCACAGGAGGTGTACCGGCAGGTAATGTCCCTGCATCCGCTCCCGCAGCGTCTTGCCCGCACAGCGCCAAGGGGACCGTTATGGCCACCGAGACGAATTCCGCGTACCCGGGTCCGGAAGGACCGGACACAGACCCGGACAAACGATGGCACCGTATGTGGAGCCACCGAGAGCAGTTGTTGAAGGTGGCGCGCCGAAGGTCGATGTGCGATGAGGACGCCGAGGACGCCGTGCACGAGGCGATGCTGCGCGCGGCCGAGGCGCCGCACCTTGATGACGAGCGGCTGGGCGCGTGGCTGACGACCGTGACCATGCGGCTGTGCGTCGACCGCTACCGGCAGGTCAACCGCGATGCCGAGGTGCGAAACCGGCGCACCATCGTGGCCCCTGGCCCGCTCCCCGTGGAGGAGGTCGTGTGCGACCGCGCGGAGGCCAAGTGGCTGGCATGCCGCAGCGGTGAACTGCCCGCCCGCCAGGCCGAGGCGCTCCGGCTCAAGTCGGAGGACCGCGATGTCGAGCAGGTGGCCCGGGAGATGGGTCTGAGCTACGAGGCGGTGGAGTCGCTGCTGGCCAGGGCCCGGCGGACGCTGCGCAAGTCACTCGCCGGAACACTGGGGGTCGCACTGTGTCTGTGCGGGCGCGGCAAGTCCGGTGCGGGCGGCGGCGCGCAGGCGGTGGCCATGGCGTCAACTGCCGCGACGCTCGCCGTCCTGGGTTTCTCCCTGCCTCATATAGATGACGAGGGAGACGGGTCCCGGCCGCCGCGGACCTCCACCTCCCGCGAGGCCGATTCTCCGTCCGAGCCTGGTGACGCGGCGACCGGTCCGATCCCGACGGATGACGCGGAACAGCGTTCCAAGGGCCCCGTGCTGCCCAGCCCGGTGGACCCGCCGCCCACCTCGCCGCGGGTGCCGATCCCGGAGCTGTCCACGATCTCCGAGGTGTCCGAGGTGCCGGAGGCACCGGACGCTCCGGGGGTTCCATCGCTGCCGACGCTGCTCAGCACCTCCTCTGTTCCCGGGGTCCCGGACGCTCCGGATACGCAGAAGGCCCCGGATGCCCCGGATGTTTCAAAGGCTCCGGACATCCCGTCTTCGGTCGAGTCAAAAGCCCCTCATTCGACGCCTACCGACCTGTCCAGCGGTCTGACGTCCGGCGACATTCAACCGTCCGGACACTGATCAGACACGTGGCCGAAAAAATCTGTCCTTTCCGCGACGGACGCGCCGCCCTGCGCCGTAGAGCAGACAACAGACCTGCTCCACGGGCGGGAGCAGCAGTTCAGCAGCCCGGTGTGCGGCCCTCCCATCACCCCGCGTAGTCCGCACACCGGGTGCCGGTCTCCCCGCCCGCTCGTCGCTGAAGGGTGTACCGGATGGGTGTCGAGATCGGTGTGGAAGGGTTGACCAAATCCTTCGGCCACCAGGTCATCTGGCAGGACGTATCGCTGACGCTGCCCACCGGGGAGATCTCGGTCATGCTCGGCCCCTCGGGCACGGGCAAGTCGGTGTTCCTGAAGACGCTGGTGGGCCTGCTGAAGCCGGACCGTGGCTCGGTGGTGATCGCGGGCCAGGACGTCACCAAGCTTCGCGAGCACGACCTGTACGAGGTACGCAAGCTGTTCGGAGTCCTCTTCCAGGACGGCGCACTGTTCGGCTCGATGAACCTCTACGACAACATCGCCTTCCCGCTGCGGGAGCACACCCGTAAGCCGGAGAGCGAGATCAGGCGGATCGTCCTCGAGAAGATGGAGATGGTCGGCCTCCTCGGGGCGGAGGAGAAGCTGCCCGGCGAGATCTCCGGCGGTATGCGCAAGCGTGCGGGCCTTGCGCGGGCGCTGGTCCTCGACCCGGAGATCATCCTGTTCGACGAGCCCGATTCCGGCCTGGACCCGGTGCGTGTCGCCTATCTGAACCAGCTGATCGTCGATCTGAACGCGCAGATCGACGCCACCTTCCTCATCGTCACCCACGACATCGCCTCGGCTCGCCTGGTGCCGGACAACATCGGGCTGCTGTTCCGCCGCGAGCTGGTGATGTTCGGCCCCCGCGAAGAGCTGCTGAACAGTGACGAGCCGGTCGTAGGCCAGTTCCTCAACGGCCGGATGCAGGGCCCGATCGGTATGGCGGAGGAGAAGGACGCGGCTCAGGTGGAGCAGGAGCTCGCCGAACTCCACGCCGGCAACCACCGTGGCCCGCAGGGCGGCAAGGGCGCATCGGGTGTGGGCGTGACTCCCCGTCTGCTGCCCACCCCCGGCATCCCCCGCCCGCCCCGGTGGCAGGCCATCGCCGAGCGGGAGGCGCGGCTGCACGGGCGTCTGGGGGTGGACGCGTGAGCCTGTCACCGACCGCGGGACTGCGGCACTCGGGCCGCCTGTTCTCGCTCGCCCTGGACACGCTGCGTACCCTGCCGCGCCGCCCCTTCCAGGTGCGGGAGTTCATCCAGCAGGCGTGGTTCATCGCGAGCGTCACCATCCTGCCGACGGCCCTGGTCTCCATCCCCTTCGGGGCCGTGATCGCGCTGCAGATCGGCAGCCTGACGCGGCAGCTCGGTGCTCAGTCGTTCTCCGGGGCCGCCTCGGTGCTGGCCGTGCTGCGGGAAGCGTCTCCGATCGTGACCGCGCTGCTGATCGCCGGGGCGGGCGGCTCCGCGATCTGCGCCGACCTCGGGGCGCGCAAGATCCGTGAGGAGATCGACGCCATGGAGGTGCTGGGCATCGACCCGATCCACCGGCTGGTCGTGCCCCGAGTGCTGGCGTCCATGGTCGTCGCGGTGCTGCTCAACGGCCTGGTCTCGGTGGTGGGTGTGGCCGGCGGCTACTTCTTCAATGTGATCCTGCAGAACGGCACCCCAGGCGCGTATCTGGCCTCCTTCACCACCCTCGCCCAGCTGCCGGACCTCTGGGCGGCCGAACTCAAGGCACTTGTCTTCGGAGCCATCGCCGCGATCGTCGCCGCGTACAAGGGCCTGACCGCCAAGGGCGGGCCGAAGGGCGTCGGCGACGCGGTGAACCAGGCAGTTGTCATCACGTTCATGCTGCTGTTCGTCACGAACTTCGTGATGACGGCGGTCTACTTCCAAATCGTTCCGCAGAGGGGTTGACCTGTGGCGCTCATGGATCGATTCGTGGGGCCCCCGCTCCGCTCCCTGGAGGAGCTGGGCGGCCAGCTCTCCTTCTACGGTCGCTCGCTGGCCTGGACCGGCCGCACGCTGCGCCGCTACAAGAAGGAAGTCCTGCGCCTGCTCGCCGAGGTGAGCTTCGGGCGTGGCGCCTTGGCCGTCGTCGGCGGCACCGTCGGCGTCATCGCCTTCATGTCCTTCTTCACCGGCACCGAGGTGGGGCTGCAGGGCTACTCGGCCCTCAACCAGCTCGGCACCTCCAACTTCGTGGCCTTCCTCTCGGCCTACTTCAACACCCGGGAGATCGCCCCGCTGGTGTCCGGGCTCGCGCTGTCCGCGACCGTCGGAGCGGGCTTTACGGCCCAGCTCGGCGCCATGCGGATCAGCGAGGAGGTCGACGCCCTGGAAGTGATGGGCGTGCCCTCGCTCCCGTTCCTGGTCACCGCCCGGATGATCGCCGGGTTCATCGCGGTGATCCCGCTGTACGTCATCGGGCTGCTGTCCTCGTACGTGGCCGCCCGCACCATCACCACCGTGTACCACGGCCAGTCGACCGGCACGTACGACCACTATTTCCAGCAATATCTGCCACCGGTCGACGTGCTCTGGTCCTTCGGCAAGGTGATCGTCTTCGCCGTGCTGATCATCCTGGTGCACTGCTACTACGGCTACTACGCCAAGGGCGGCCCGGCGGGCGTCGGCGTCGCGGTCGGCCGGGCGGTGCGGACCTCCATCGTCGCCATCAACATCCTCGACTTCTTCCTCAGCCTGGCGATCTGGGGAGCCAACACGACGGTACGGATCGCGGGGTAGTAGCCGATGAGCATATCGTCCACTTCTCCGCTGAAACTGCGCGTGTACGGCGTGGTCTTCCTCGCTGTGCTGGCACTGCTGCTGTCGCTGGCGGTCGCCGTCTACCAGCAGACGTTCACCTCCGCCGTCCGCATCCAGCTGCAGGCCGACACCCTCGGCAACCAGCTGGAGCCGCCCGCCGACGTCAAGCTGCGCGGCCTGATCGTGGGTCAGGTCCGCGAGGTACGGGCCGATGGCGAGAAGGCCACCCTCGACATCGCCCTCGACCCGCGGCATGTCCCCCTCATCCCGTCCGACGTCTCCGCCCGGCTGCTGCCGAAAACCCTGTTCGGTGAGAAGTACGTCGATCTCGTCGCGTCGGAGCATTCGTCCACCCGGCCCATCCGCGCCGGAGACGTCATCACCCAGGACCGTACGAAGGTCGGGATCGAGATGCAGCAGCTGAACAACGATCTGCTGCCGCTGCTGCGCACCGTCCAGCCCGGCAAGCTGAACGCCACGCTGTCCGCGTTCGCCGCAGCCCTGGACGGACGCGGCGACCGCATCGGCGACAACCTTGCCCGGCTGGACCAGTACATGGCGAAACTCAATCCCCATATGCCGGCCATGCGGCGCGACATCTCCCGCTTCGCCGACGTTGTCGAGGTCTACGGGGACGCCGCCCCCGACCTGGTGCGCACCCTGCGCAACAGCATCACCAACAGCCGGACCCTGGTCGAGAAGAAGGACCAGTTCGCCGCCCTGCTCACCGGGACCACCACTGCCGCGAACACCGCGCAAGCGGTGGTCGACGAGAATGCCGAACGCTTCATCACCCTGGGCCGCGTTTCCCGGCCCACCCTGGCCCTGCTCGCGCGCTACTCACCCGAATACCCCTGTCTGCTGCGCGGCCTGGTGGACCAGGAGCGACGTTCTGAGCAGGCGTTCCAGAACGGAGAGATGCACATCACCTTGGAGGCCGTCCTGTCACGCCCCGGTTACCGGCCCGGTGAGGAGCCGCGCTACGCGGAGCACCGCGGACCCAACTGCGCGGATCTGCCGCATCCGCCCGTCCCCGCACCGGACGTCCACCTCAACGACGGGACGTCAGGACCGAGTTCAGCGGGCGGCGGCGGAGCCAAGGTCGCCGGTACGGCGTCCGAGCAGAAGGTCGTGGGCGCGCTCGTCGCCCCGGTCCTGGGCGTCTCCGCCGATGAGGTACCGCCGGTCACCACCCTGCTCTTCGGCCCGCTCGCCCGCGGAACGGCGGTGAGCGTCGCATGAAAGCCATGGACACGGCGGCACCGCTGATCAAGCTCTCCGTCTTCGCGGGCGTGACGGTGGCGGCGACCACGCTGCTCGCGGCCACCATCGTCAACATCAACTTCAGCCCGTCCGACACCTACAAGGCGGTCTTCAGCGACGTCACCAGCCTGGAGACCGGCGATGACATCCGGGTGGCGGGAGTACGGGTCGGCCAGGTCGCGGACATCCAGATCAAGGACCGGCGATTCGCCGAAGTCACCTTCACCGTCTCCCACGACCTGCCGCTGCAGTCGGGAACCGGCGCTGTCATCCGCTACCGCAGCCTGGTCGGTCAGCGCTACATCGCACTGACCGAAGGCCCGAGCGACGGCACCCCGCTGAAGCCGGGCAGCACCATCCCGCTCTCCCGCACCCAGCCGGCCCTCGATCTCAACGCCCTGCTGGGCGGCTTCAAGCCGCTGTTCGCGGCGCTGAGTCCCAATGACGTCAACCAGCTCGCCTTCGAGATCATCAGGACCTTCCAGGGCGAGGGCGGCACGGTGGAGAGCCTGCTCGCGCACACCGCCTCGCTGACCACGACACTCGCCAACCGCGACCAACTCATCGGCTCCGTGATCGAAAACCTCAACCACGTACTGGCAACCCTCGACAAGCGCGGCGCCCGCTTCTCCGCGCTGCTCACCCAGCTTCAGCGGGTGGTCTCGGGCCTGTCGGCCGACCGCAAGGCGATCGGCGACTCCCTGGGCGGCATCAACGACCTGGCCGGGGCCACCTCGGGCCTGCTCGGCGACACCCGCCCCTCGCTGCGCAAGGACATCGCCGAGCTCTCGAAGGTGTCCGGGACGCTGCAGAAGAACGACAAGACCGTGGAGGGCGTCCTGCAGCGACTGCCGCGCAAGCTCAACAAGCTGACGGGCACGGCCTCCTACGGCTCCTGGTTCAACTTCTACCTGTGCGATTTCGACGGCCGGATCGTGCTGCCGAAGACCGCCAAGGCGATCACACCGGAGCTCCACGTCGCCCAGGGGAGGTGCAACCGATGATCCCCTTCCGCGAGCGCAACCCCGTCGTCGTCGGGGCAGCCGGCCTCACCACCATCGCCGTACTGGTCGCCGCTGCCTTCAACGCCCAGGACCTGCCGCTGATCGGCAGTGGCGACACCTACACCGCGGCCTTCTCCGAAGCCGGCGGACTGAAGTCCGGTGACGAGGTCCGCATCGCCGGGGTCAAGGTCGGCAAGGTCGACGACGTCGAACTCGACGGCGACCACGTCAAGGTCACCTTCCGGATCAAGGGCGAGCCGCACTTCGGTACGCAGACGGGCGCCGCGATCCGGATCAAGACGATCCTCGGTGCCAAGTACCTGGCACTGCAGCCCAAGGGCGGCGGACAGCTCCAGCCCGGCAGCCAGATCCCGCTGGGGCGCACCACCTCCCCGTACGACGTGGTGACGGCGTTCAGCGACCTCACCCGGACCACCGAGAAGGTCGACACCCAGCAGCTGGCGAAGGCCATGGACACCATCTCCGCCACCTTCCAGGACTCTCCGGAGGAGGTGAAGGCGTCCATCAGGGGGCTGTCCAAGATCTCCCGGACCGTGGCCTCCCGCGACCAGGCGCTGCGCGAACTGCTCGACCACGCCAACGGCGTGACCAAGGTGCTCGCCGACCGGTCGGAGGAGTTCAAGAAGCTGGTCAAGGACGGCGATGCCCTCTTCAAGGAGATCGACAGCCGCCGCAGGGTCATCCACGCGCTGCTGAAGAACGCCGCGGCACTCGGCGTCGAGCTCTCGGGCCTGGTCGCCGACAACAAGCAGCAGATCGGCCCGGCGCTGCACCGCCTCAACGCGGTGGTCAAGCTGCTCGAGCGCAACGAGAGCAGCCTCCAGCGCAGTGTCGAACTGATGGCGCCCTACGCCCGCCTGTTCACCAACACCCTCGGCAACGGCCGCTGGTTCGACTCCTACGTCCAGAACCTGGTCGCCGCGCCCGTGTCTCCCCGCGGTGCGACGCCCCCACAGATATCCCCGGGAGGAGACCGATGAGCCGCCGCATGGTCCGCATCCTGGCGCTTGTGACGGCGGGCGTGGTCGCCGGCGGGGTGGCCTTCACCTACTGGCCAGGGCCGGAGAAGGTCCAGGTCACCGCCTACTTCCCGCGTACGGTGGGCATCTTCCCGGGCTCCGATGTGCGGATCTTGGGCATCCCGGTGGGCGAGGTCAAGCGGATCACGCCGCAGGGCGACCGGGTACGTGTGGAGCTGGAGTACAAGGCCGAGCACAAGGTGCCCGCGAACGCCAAAGCCGCCATCGTCAACTCCTCGGTGGTCAGCGATCGTTACCTCCAGCTGTTCCCGGTGTACCGCCAAGGGCCGGTGATGAAGGACGGCGCTGTCATCCCCGAGCAGCGGACCGCCACCCCGGTGGAGCTGGACCGGATCTTCGACAGCCTCAGCACCACCGCGGAGGCGCTGGGTCCGCGCGGCGCCAACAAGGACGGTTCCCTCGCGCGTCTCCTGGGCGTCAGCGCCGACAACCTGCAGGGCCAGGGTAAGCAGATGCACCAGACGGTCGAGGATCTCTCGCAGGCGGTCACCACCCTCTCCAACGGCCGGCAGGACACCTTCGGCACGGTGCGGAACCTGCAGGTGTTCACCGCCGCCCTGGCCAGCGACGACAAGGCCGTACGGTCCTTCAACGACAGTCTGGCCAAGGTGGCGAAACTGCTCGCGGGGGAGCGCAAGGACCTGGCGGCGGCGATTCAGCAGCTGGCGATCGCGCTCGGCGACGTCGCCGAGTTCGTCCACGACAACAAGAAGTCGATCGGCTCGAACGTGCAGGGGCTGAAGAAGGTGACGCGCGTGCTGGTCCAACAGCGCGCCGCGCTCGAGGAATTCATGGACGTGGCGCCCGCTGGGCTGTCGAACCTCCAGAACGCCTACAACCCCTCGTCCGGCACGCTCGACACCCGCAACAACGCCGAGCAGTTGCACGATCCGGGCAGCTATCTCTGCTCGCTGCTGAAGACGGCCGGAGAGCACCCGGACTGCGCGAACCTGCAGAAGCTGTTCGACTCCCTGCCCAAGCTGCCTTCGGGGCTGGGGGCACCTCCCGGCAGTAGCCGGGGGACCTCGATGGACAAGACCCTCGGCGGAATCCTGGAGGCCCGGTCATGAGCGCGGGCGCACGTACCGTCCTGTGGGTGGCCGCCGGGTCGCTGGTGCTGACCGGCTGCGAGTTCAACGGGCTGCAGGACATGCAGCTGCCCGGCGGAGCGGCCGACGACGGCAACGCTTACCACGTCTCCGTGGACTTCCGGGACATCCTCGACCTGGTGCCCCAGTCCGCGGTGAAGGTCAACAACGTCACCGTCGGCGCCGTCGAGGGCGTGGAGCTGCGCGGCTGGCACGCGCGCGTACGGCTGCGGATCGACGACTCGGTGAAGCTGCCGGCCAACGCGATCGCCGAGATCCGCCAGACCAGCATGCTCGGGGAGAAGTACGTGTCGCTGTCGCCCCCGACGAACGCCGTGCCCACCGGCCGGCTGGTCGACGGCGCGAGGATCCCGCTGTCCCGCAGCGGCCGCAACGCCGAGATCGAGGAGGTGCTCTCCGCCCTGTCCGCGCTGCTCAACGGCGGCGGTGTGGCCCAACTCAAGACGATCAGCGTGGAGTTGAACAAGGCGCTGAAGGGCCGCGAGGACCGGGTGAAGGACCTGCTGAAGCAGCTCGACACCTTCATCGGCGGGCTCGACAAGCAGCGCGGCGACATCGTCCGCGCGCTGGAGGGCGTCGACCGGCTGTCCAAGGCGCTGGAGAAGGAGAAGAGCTCGATCGGTCAGGCCGTCGACACCATTCCGCCGGCCCTGAAGATCCTCGCCGACCAGCGCCGCAACCTCACCACGATGCTGACGTCCCTGGACAAACTCGGCACCGTCAGCACGCATGTGATCAACGCTTCCCGCGACGACACGATCGCCAACCTCAGGAACCTGCAGCCGATCCTCACCCGGCTCGCCGAGGCGGGCGACGACCTGCCCAATGCGCTGGAGATCCTGACCACCTACCCCTTCCCCCGCAACGTCACCGGGGCGATCCAGGGCGACTACACCAATCTGAAGATCACCGCAGATCTGGATCTGAAGAGCCTGTACGGCAATCTGAGCGGCGGCCACGGAAAGCCCAAGGGCCCCGGCAAGCCGGACCCGGAGCTGCCCGACCTCCCCAAGGTGCCCGACGTGCCGGACACCCCGAAGCTGCCGGACACCCCGAAGGTGCCGAAGCTGCCGGACGGCTCCGGGGGTTCCTCGGGCGGTGGCGGATCCGACGGGGGCGGAGGAGCACTGTGTCCGCCGGTGTGTACCAGTAGTTACACCGCCTACCGCAGCGGCGGCACCGACGCGAACCCGTACCGCAGCGGAATCGACTTGGCACTGCTGGAGCTCCTGACGAAGGGGATGCGCCCGTGATCACCCGAACCGTCAAGACCCAGCTGATCGCCTTCGCCACCATCACCGCCGTGGGCGTGTCCTACGTCGGAGCCGAGTACACCGGACTGGCCGACCGCATCCTCGATCGCGGATACACCGTGCGGGCCGATTTCGGCGACTCCGGCGGCATCTTCACCGGCGCCGAGGTCACCTACCGCGGTGTACCCGTGGGCCGCGTGGGCGAGCTGCGCCTGTCCGACTCCGGCGGCGTCTCGGTGGATCTGAACCTCAAGGACGGTCCGCGTATCCCCGCCGACACCCTCGCCGTCGTGGCGAACCGCTCGGCGGTCGGCGAGCAGTACGTCGATCTGCAGCCCCGTTCCCTGAGCCACCCGTTCCTGAACAACGGCAGCACCATCCCCCGCCGCGACACCCGTACGCCCCTGCCCACGACGAAGCTCATCCTCGGCCTCGACCGGCTGGTCCGCTCCGTCGGCAAGCGGGACCTGCGGATCACGGTCGACGAGCTGGGCAAGGCCTTCGCCGGCACCGGTCCGAACCTGTCCCGGATGGTCGACTCGGGCAACTCGCTGGTCGAGTCGGCCGATCAGGCGCTGCCCGAGACCGTCTCGCTGATCGAGGACTCCCAAACGGTCCTGAAGACTCAGGTGGACAAGGGTTCGGCGATCAAGTCCTTCTCCCGCGACCTGGCGGCCCTCAGCCAGCAGCTCAAGGACAGCGATGGCGACATGCGCAAGCTCATGGACAGCGGCACATCGTCCGCCAAGGAGCTGGACTCGCTGCTGAGAGCCAACCGGTCCGCGCTGCCGGTCCTGCTCGGCAACCTGATCAGCGGCGGTCAGATCACGGTGGCGCGGCTGCCCGGCGTGGAGCAGGCCCTGGTCACCCTCCCACTGACCGTCGCCGGCAGCTACACGGTGATTCCGGGGGACGGCACCATCCACTTCGGGATGGTGGCGGGCCACGACGAAACACCGGTGTGCAGGCAGGGCTACGGCAGCACACAGCGGCGCGACCCGTCCGACACCAGCGAGAGCCAGGCCAACACCTCCGCCCACTGCACCGCCCCCCGCGGCAGCAGCACCTCCGTCCGCGGTGCGCAGAACGCCCCCCGGGGTGCGGGATCGGGAGGGGGATCAGGCGCCCAAGGCGCGTCGTACGTCGCCCCGTACGACCCCGAGACCGGCGCCGCGAGCGGCCCCGACGGCAGCGCCGTCCAGATCGGGTCGACCGGTGGAGAACAGAGCACATTCGGAAAGGATTCATGGCAATGGCTGCTCGTGGGACCGATGGCATGACCGGCCGGCTCCTGGCCGCCAACGCGACGCGGCCGCTGCGCCGCCTGGGGGCCGCCACCGTGCGCGCGGCCCGCCGCGGCAGAGCGCTCCCGGCAGGGCTCGCCGTCATCACCGTGCTGCTCGTGGCCCTCTGCGGCTACTTCGGTGTGCGGCTGTACCAGCAGCACAGCGAGGAGCAGCGCCGCCAGGACATCCTGGCCGCGGCCCGGCAGTCGGCGCTGAACTTCACCTCGCTGGACTACCGGCACTACGACCGGGACAGCAAGAACGTCCTGAGCGGCGCCACGGGCGAGTTCAAGAAGCAGTTCGCTGCCCAGACCAAGGAACTGACGAAACTGGTCGCCACCAACAAGTCCGTCTCCGAAGGGCAGGTCCTGGAGGCCGGCATCGTCCGGGCCGCCGAGAACTCCGCCCGGGTGCTGGTCGTCGCCGACAGCAAGGTGACCAACACCGCTGCTCCCAAGGGGCAGGCCCGTAACTACCGGCTGCAGCTCGACCTCGTACGCGAGGGCGGTCGATGGCTGACCTCCAACGTCGAATTCGTCGGCTGACCCCCCACCCGCACCGCCTGTGAGGAGAAACCCGTGGCCAACACGCCCCTTCAACGACGTTCCGGCACTGGCAGCGGCACCGGCACGAACCGGCAGCGCTCGGTGGCCGCGGCTGCGCGCGCCGCGGCCAAGCGTGCCCAGAAGGCGCACGAGGTGGACAGCCCGGATGTGCCGGGCCAGCGTGCCTCCCGGCTGCGGCGCCCCGCCGGCCTGCTTGCGCAGCGGGCCGGGGGGAAGGACGAGGCAGCGGCGGCGGATGAGAAGCCGCAGGGGCGTCGGCCCGGCCTGCTCAGCGCCGTCCTCGCTCTCGCCGTGGTGGCCGGCCTGGTGGCCGCCGTCCTGCTCGGGCTGCAGTACCAGGACGCCGAGCGCACCAGCGAGGCCCGTACGTCCGCACTGACCGAGGCGCGCACGGCGGCACCCGTGATCCTGAGCTACGACTACCGGCATCTGGACCGGGACTTCGCCGCGGGGCGCGAGCACCTCACCGGCTCCTTCCGCGACCGGTACCGCAAGACGACGAGCACCGTCGTCGCGCCGACCGCCCGGAAGTACCAGGGTGTGGTCAAGGCGACGGTGGCCAAGCCCCCGGCCGGCGGCACCCCGGCGGTGTCGGTGGTCTCCGCCTCGCCGGACAAGGTCGTCGCGCTGCTGTTCATGAACCAGGTCACGAACAGCACCCAGGTCTCCGGGCCGCGCGTCGACCTCAACCGGGTACGCATGACGCTGGTGCGCACCGACGGGGGCTGGAAGGTGAGCGGCGTCGACGCCCTCTAGCCGGAGGTTCAGGCCAGCTCCGGGTGGCCGAACAGCCGGGCGTAGGAGGAGGGGAGCTGGCTGACGAGCTTGTTCAGCTCCCCGCCGCTGACCTGCTCACCCAGGGTGGACAGGACCGTCCGGGCGTGGTGTTCGGCGGCCTCCTCGTCGTCACCGGTCGCCTGCGCCACGTGGTGGACGAACTCCCGCGCGCCCCAGGTGTGCGGGGCCGCCTGCGCATCGTTGATGATCTCGGCCAGTTCCAGGGGCAGCTGGTCGGCGAGGTGCTCCGCCGGCGCGGGGGCGAGGCGGTCGCCCAGGGTGGCGACCACCGCCATCGTCACCCGCTCCGCCTCGTCGTCGGCGTAGTCGCCGCGCTCACGCACGGTCGCCAGAAATGTTGCGTAGTCCATGGTGATTGCCTGTCTTCCGCATGGCGGTGGATGGGGGAGGGCGGCGTGCCCTCGGACGGAGGAATGAGCCGCGTGCCGGGCGGGGCGAGGTTGACTCTCCTCCGGCTGGCGCTGGGTGGGCATACCCCCGGCGGTAGATCCCCTGGCCTAGTCGGCCCGGGTGGGGGTACTGGAGTACGACCGTGACCGTGCGTGCGACCGTGCCCGCGGCGCCGGGCCGGGGAAGCCGAGGAGATGAGCGCATGAGCGAGCAGACACCGTCCCAGGCCGAAGGCGATCGCGACGACGAGAACGGGCTGCGGCAACGCCGGGGCCGTGAGAGCGCGCGCCATGCGGAGCCTCCGGAGACGCCGCGCACCACACCGTCCCAGGCCGAGGGCGAGCGCGAGGAGAACCGGGAGTAGGCGGACCGCGCGCCGGCCGAGGCGGGGTCTGGCTGTCCGTGAAGAGGACCTCGGCAAGGCCGTCCGGCAGGGACGCGCGGATCTTCGAGGTGTCGTGTCACATGCCTGATCTCACCTCCCGCCGTTCCGTTCGAGCTACCCGCGACCAAACGGTCAAAACGGTTCATGCTGGGACGAGGAGGTGGTCGCGCGATGACCGTCACCCTGGCCCTGGCCGGGGACACCATGCTCGGCCGGCTCGTCGCGGAGGAGCTGCTGCTGTCCGGGCCGCGTACGCTGTTCGCGCCCGAGGTGCACGACCTCGTGGAAGAGGCGGACGCCTGCATCGTAAACCTCGAGTGCTGCGTTTCCGCCCGTGGCCGGCCCATCGACATTCCGGGTAAGCCGTTCTTCTTCCGCGCTCCGCCCGTGGCGGTTCAGACGCTGACCGGACTGGGCGTCGACGCCGTCTCCCTGGCCAACAACCACGCTCTCGACTACGGCCCCGAGGCGCTGGTGGACACCCGGGTACTGCTGAGCGCCGCCGGCATCCAGGCGGTGGGCGCCGGTGCCGACATCGAGGAGGCCAGGGCTCCCGCGGTCCTCACGGCCGGGGGCCTGAGGATCGGGCTGCTGGGCGTCACCGACCACCCCGCCGAATTCGCCGCGGGCCCCGGCCGGCCCGGAGTCGCGTACGCCGACCTGCACCGGGGTGTGCCCGGCTGGCTCGCCGACCAGGTGCGTGAGTTGCGGCAGCAGACGGACATCACGCTGGTGTGCGTGCACTGGGGCCCCAACATGGTCGAGGAACCCGTACCGCATGTGCGGCGCGCTGCCCCCGCCCTTCTCGAGGCGGGTGCCACCCTCGTGGTCGGCCACTCCGCGCACGTCTTCCAGGGCTTCACCCAGCAGGTGCTGTTCGACCTCGGCGACTTCGTCGACGACTACGCGGTCGACCCGGTGCTCCGCAACGACCTGGGGCTGCTGTTCCTGGTCACCCTGGACGGCGATGGAGCCCGGCAGGTCGACGCGGTCCCGCTCGCGCTGAACTACTGCTGGACGCAGCCGGCGGACGGGGACGAGTACGCCTGGATCGCCAGGAGGCTCATCGCCGCCTGCGCCCGGATGGGCACCGAGGTCAAGGACCGCGGCGACCGGCTCACCGCCACCTGGCCGTGATGCGAGCACGCCGGCGCGTTAGAGACCGCTCTGACAGGGAACCGCTGGAGGTCGGCAGCGCCGACACGGCGGTGCCCGAGGAGCCAAGGTGAGGATCGAATCCATGGCACACGGTGGAGATGTCATCGAAGAGCTGACGACCGACCACCGCGAGGTGGAAGCGCTGTTCGAGCAGATTCAGTCGATGCCCAGCGGTATCCCGGACCGCAAGCGCTCGGTGGACGAGCTGACCATCGAGCTGGTGCGGCATGCGGTGGCGGAGGAGGAGTATCTGTACCCCGCTGTCCGTAAGCACCTGGAGGGCGGTGAGAGGCTGGCGGACAAGGCGATCGCCGACCACAAGAGGGCCGAGGAGATCCTCAAGGACCTCGAGAGCCGCCAGTTCGACGACCCCGCCTTCGACCAGCTGATCATCACGCTGCACACCGAGGTGAGCGCGCACGTGCGCGACGAGGAGAGCCGCCTGTTCACGATGCTGCGCCAGGCCTGCTCGGAGGAGATGCTCATGGACCTCGGCGACAAGATCCGCCGGGCCAAGAAGATGGCACCCACCCGCCCGCACCCCGGCGCCCCGACCACCCCGCCCGCGATCAGGCTGCTGGCCCCCGGGGTCGGCCTCGTCGACCGGGCCCGCGACTTCGTCACCGGTCGCGGGAAGCCGGCCTGACCCGACCTGTCCGCCAGTCCTCAGCGGATCCGGATCCCACTCACACCGGAGGTGCCGGTGTCTTCCGAGACGGTCCACATCGTTGCCGACGGGGTCACCCTCACCGGCGATCTCGTTCTGCCGGAGCACGCCCGGGGCGTGGTGGCCTTCGCGCACGGCAGCGGCAGCTCCCGGCACAGCCCGCGCAACCGGGCGGTGGCCGGGGTGCTGCAGCACGCGCAGCTCGGCACGCTACTGCTCGATCTGCTCACCGAGGACGAGGAGCAGGTGGACTTGGTCACCGCCGAGTACCGCTTCAACATCCCGCTGCTCGGGCGGCGCATGGTGGCGGCCGTGGACTGGCTGGCCGCCAACCCCGCCACCAGCAGGCTGCCGATCGGCCTGTTCGGGGCCAGCACCGGCGCGGCCGCGGCCCTGGTGGCCGCCGCCGAGCGGCCGGACAAGGTGCAGGCCGTGGTCTCCCGCGGCGGGCGGCCGGACCTGGCGGCCGGTGCGCTGGAGCGGGTGAGGGCGCCGGTGCTGCTGATCGTCGGCGGCAAGGACCATCAGGTCCTGCAGCTGAACGAGGAGGCGGCGCAGCGGCTGACCGCGCCGTGCACGGTGTACGTCGTCCCGGGTGCGAGCCACCTGTTCGAGGAGCCCGGAACCCTCGACCAGGCCGCCGCCGCGGCTCGGGACTGGTTCGTACGCATGGCCGAGGACGCGGCGCTGTCGTGACCGCGGTGCCCGCGGCCGGCTGAGGCCCTCTCGGCTTCGGACCTATCCGACCGGCTTACGAGGCTCCGGCACGAGGCGCTCAAGCAGCCGGACGCGGTGCAGGTCGGCCACCGGAGCCAGCAGATCGGGGTGGCGCAGCAGCGGCGCCGCGCCACGGTCCCGCTGGTCGGGGGTCGCCAGCCGGCGGAACTCCACCTCCGATGTGGCCACGTGCTCGCTCCCGCCGAGGGCTGCGATCGCCTCGGCTGCCAGCGCCGGATCCGTCAGCAGGCAGGCCGCCCAGCTCGCCATCACCTCGTCCACCCAGGTGCGCCAGGCGTACTCGGCCTCGTCGGACTCGGAGGCCGCGGAGACATCGGCGCCGACCAGCCAGTCCAGGCGCGCGGAGCCGCCCGGGCCCGCGATGGAGACCAGCGCGGCATCCACCGAGGTCGGATAGCGCAGCCATGCGGCGACCGTGACCGCCTGGCGCGCCTGTGCCTCCGCGAGCGCGGCATTGATCGTGCCGCTCGCGGGCGGATAGGCCCGGAGCAGCCACTGCGTGGTCGCGGCGATGACGGGGGAGAGGTCGACAGACATCGCGGCGTCACCTTACCGTGACGCCCCCATGCCCGAAAAATGACCCATTTCACTGCTGGGTGCGGCGCTGCTCGAGGGCGCTCACGCCTCGCCGGGGTGCCACGGCGGCCACTCCCCGGGACGGTCCTCCCAGTGCACCTGTCGCGGGTTGTTCAGATCGATGCCGGGGAAGGCCTGATGCACCCGCGGCTCGAACTCCTCGCGTTCGAGCTGCTGCCAGCCCAGACCCCGCAGATGGACACGGCGGTACCGCTTGTCCGCGTCGAACGGAGCCACGACGACGGGGTAGTCCGGCTCCGCCTCCTTGGTGGAGTTCTCCATGCCTCCAGGGTGCGCCCAGTGGGACTTCCCGCGCGCGTCGGCGGCGCCGGGCCCGCTGCGCGCCCTTCACTGGAGTCGTGGACTGCACATTCTGCGCGATCGTGGCCGGCGATGTGGCCAGCCACCGGGTCTTCGAGGACGCGACCGTGGTGGCGTTCCTGGACAGCCGGCCGCTGTTCCCCGGCCATGTGCTGGTCGTGCCCCGCCGGCACATCGAGACGCTCACGGATCTCCCCGCCGACGAGGTGGGGCCGTTCTTCCGCCGGGTGCAGCGTCTCACCAGCGCCGTGGAGCGCGCGATGGACGCCGTCGGGTCGTTCGTGGCGGCGAACAACCGGGTCAGCCAGTCCGTACCGCACTTCCATGTGCACGTGGTGCCGCGCAACCCCAAGGACGGCCTGCGCGGCTTCTTCTGGCCGCGCTCCCGCTACGCCGACGAGGCCCAGGCAACCGAGGTCGCCGCCCGGCTGCGGGCTGCCCTGGACGTCTGAGGAGTCTCCCGGACCGCTGCCGGGGCGGGCGGACGCACCTAAAATGGACTGCGTGGCGCGACCGAACAAAGAGGTCGAGGCCCTGCTTCAGGAGTACGCCGACCTCATCCTGATCACCGGCGGAGACGCGTTCAAGGCGCGCGCCTACGAGAAGGCGGCCCGTGCGATCGGCGGCTACCACGCCGACGTCTCCCGCCTGGACCCCAAGGGTCTGCGCGAGATCCCCAATGTCGGCAAGTCGATCGCCGACAAGGTCGTGGAGTACCTGCAGACCGGCAAGGTGTCCGCCGTCGAGGAAGTGCGCTGCAACATCCCCGCCGGCGTACGGCAGCTCATGGCCATCCCCACCCTGGGCCCCAAGAAGGCCATGACGCTGTACGAGGAGCTGCGGATCTCCTCGGTCGACCAGCTGGTCGACGCCATTCACGAGGAACGCCTGCGCGACATGAAGGGCTTCGGCCCCAAGACCGAGGAGAACATCCTCCACGGCATCGCGATGATGCAGGCCGCCGGCTCGCGCGTACCGCTCAACGTGGCCATGGAACTCGCCGAGGAGATCGTCGCCGAGCTGTCCCGGGTCACCGGCTGCACGCGGTGCTCGTACGCCGGATCGCTGCGCCGTATGCGCGAGACCATCGGGGACGTCGACATCCTGGTCGCCGCCGAGCGCTCCGCGCCCTTCATGGCGGCCTGCACCGAGCTGCCGTACACCGCCGATGTGATCGCGCACGGCGAGAAGAAGACCTCGATCCGTACGACCAAGGGCCTGCAGGTCGATCTGCGGGTGGTGCCGCCGGACTCCTGGGGCGCCGCGCTCCAGTACTTCACCGGCTCCAAGGCCCACAACATCCGCACCCGCGAGATCGCGGTCCACCACAAGCTGAAGCTCTCCGAGTACGGCATCTTCGACGCGAAGAGCGGAAAGAAGATCGTCTCGGAGACCGAGGAGGAGGTGTACGCCCGGCTCGGCCTGCCGTGGATCCCGCCGACGCTGCGTGAGGACCGGGGGGAGGTCGCCGCCGGGCTGCGGGGTGAGCTGCCCGACCTGGTGACGGAGGACGACCTCCGGGGCGATCTGCACACCCACACCAACCTCACCGACGGCCTCGCCCCGCTGGAGGAGATGGTCCGCGCCGCGGCCAAGCGCGGCTTCGCCTACTACGCGATCACCGACCACGCCCCCAATCTCTATATGCAGCGGATGACCGACGAGAAGGTGCTGGAACAGCGGGAGCGCGTACGTGAACTCGACGGCACGCACCGCAGGATGCGCCTACTGCACGGCAGCGAGCTCAACATCGATCCGGACGGGAACGTCGACTGGCCCGACGACTTCCTGGCGGGTTTCGACCTGTGCGTCGCCTCCGTGCACTCGCACTTCAACCAGACCCGGGACGAGCTGACCCGGCGGCTGATCACGGCCTGCGAGAACCCGTGGATCAACATCATCGGCCATCCGACCACCCGCATCATCGGCAAGCGCCCCGGCCTGGACATCGATCTTGACGCGGTGTTCGCCGCCTGCGCCCGCACCGGCACGGCACTGGAGATCAACGCCCACCCCGACCGGCTCGACCTCTCCGACGAGCACATCCTGCTGGCCAGGCGGCACGGCGTGAAGTTCGCTGTCAACAGCGACGCGCACTCCCCGCTGCACCTGGCCTATCTGCGGTACGGGGTGGGCACGGCGCAGCGCGGCTGGCTCACCAAGGACGATGTGATCAACACCTGGCCGCTGACGCGGTTGCGCCGCTTCCTGCACAAAAGCCGCGAGGTTGCGGCGGGGTCGCGCTGATGGCGGGACCGCGTTCGTCCGACATCCTCGTCTCCTCGATGCATCCTTACCGCGGTACGGGGTACGACAATCCGTACCATTCTTGGGTCATCTGTCCCCGAGCCTGGGGGAGATCATGGAACTCGGTTTTCTCAAGCCGCTCTTCGACCGTCCGGGCCCTTGGGCCTCTGTGTACATCGAGACCACCCGCGCCACCGAGGACGCATCCAAGCTGCAGAAGCTGCGGGAACGTGCCGTGCTGGACAGCCTGACCGATCAGGGTGCGGACGCCCGCACCGTCCGGGCCGTCCGCGCCACGCTCGCCCGCGAGCCGGTCGAGGGCTCCCCGCCGGGCCGTGCGCTCTTCGCCGCCGGCGGTGAGGTGGTGCTGGACCTTCCGCTCACCACGCCTCCACCGCTGGAGGAGACGTCCTGGTCGATGCTTCCGCATATCGGCCCCTTGCTGCACCTCGGGGGTGAGCTGCCGCGCTGTGTGGTGGCGTACATCGACTCCACCGGCGCTGACTTCGAGATACGGGATTCCACCGGACGCTGGCCGGCGGGCCGTGCGGAGGGCCACGAATGGCGGGACCGGGGACATCGCTCCATCCCCGCCGACCGGTACGAGTGGCGCTACCGCAACCGGATCGAGGACACCTGGCACGAGAACGCGGAGATCATCACGAAGGAGCTCATCCGGCGATGGCCGGAGTGGAACGCGGAGCTGCTGATCCTGGTCGGTGAGCCGCGCAACCGCAACGCCGTGGACGACCTTCTCCCCTGGCCGCTCAAGAAGGTCACGGTCGAGGCGGAGAAGGGCAGCCGCGCCGCCGGTGCCTTCGCCGAGCAGCTCGAGCGGGAGCTGGGGCGGATTCGCGAGGAGTACCACCGCAAGCGCCTTGAAGCGGCCCTCGACCTCTTCCGGGCAGGGCGGGGCCGCCCCGGCGAGCACGGCGCGCGAGGCGTGGACACCAGCCCCGGCGAGGCTGCGGAAGGAATCCCGGCGGTCGTCGAGGCACTGCGCAGCCACCAGGTGGCGACGCTGCTCGTGTCGCAGGGCGGCGCCGACTCGCGCCGCGACGTGTGGGTCGGGCAGGGCTGCGACCAGGTCGCCGTACAGCGCTCGCAGGCGCAGGCGCTCGGCGTCTCCAAGCCCGAACGGGCCCGGGCGGACGACGCGTTGATGCGCTCCGCCGCCGCGGCGAACGCCGAAGTGCTGGTGATTCCCGAGGGTATGCAGGGGCCGGCGGGGGGTCTGGGCGCCGTGCTGCGCTGGAGCCCATGAGCTTCTGAGCGGGACGTATGAAGTGAAGCTGAGGTTGGGTCAGTTACCCACGAGCAGTACCCAGACCGGCCCGCGGGCGAAGTTCAACCGGCCGCCGGACGGGGTGGTGAACGTGGTGCCCTCGGACGCAGCACCGCGCGTCCACCGCGCGTCGTACTCCTTGCCGTCGCGCAGCACCTTGGCGGTGCCCTTGCCCACCGTCTCGGTGTACGGCGTGACAGCGCCCAAGCGGTCGTGGAAGCGTGACTGGCGGATGGTGACGTGCTGGACGACGACGGTCGCGGCGCTCAGCCGACCGCCGTCCGTGGTGCTCGCCGGCCTCCCGTCCATGGACACCAGCCATCGATGCCGGTGGGCGGACCAGGTGAAGCGGTAGGCCGCGAACGGGTACCGGACCGTGCGTGCGCGAACCGTCTCCCCGTCCGGGGGCGCCGTGCCGAACCGGAATCCGATGTCGCCTGCGGTGTCGGTGTCCGGGGCGTCGTCCAGGGCCTTTTGCGGCCGGAAGAAGAGGTTGTGTGGCGACTCGCGGTGGTGGTTGCGGAAGTACGCGCCGGGCGCCTGCTCCGGAGACACATGATTGACGGGTGCGGCCATCAGGATCGGCAGCAGCTCCGACTGGGCTCCGGAGTATGCGAGCGCCGGCCGCCCGAACTGCCGCAGCAGTTCGATGTCCGACTCGCGGGCGCTGCGCACCGGCCCCAGTTCCGGCGGCAGGTGAGAGGAGAAGACGGCAAGGATCCGGCTCATGCCGCCCTCGACCCGCTCCACGTACACCAGATCGGCAGCGCCGAGTCCGGTGTGCGGCCGGGCCCCCCGAACGTTGTCGATCTTCACCGCGAGCACGGGGTTGATACGGGCCCTGAGGCCGGTGAACGGCGATCTCTCCACCTGTGCCGACCGCTCGGCCCCGGGATTCGGCCGTCCGTCCTCAGGTTCGGACGCGGAGCACCCGAACAGACCGAAGGCCATGGCGGCGGCTGTCGCCGCGGCGAACCATCCGGCGGTCGGTCTTGCTCTTCGCCTGGAACCCATGGCGTGCTCCTTCCGGCAAGCCGCGCAAGCACGACAATGCATTGATAGTTCCTTTTGGTGTGTTATTACCGCACCAGCCAGGGTCCCTTCTAGTACCTGAGTCAGGCATGTCTCCCGGCCTGACCCCCGGGTCCTCGAGCCATTCGGCACGCATCACGCCCGGTCTCAGGCGTAGTTGACATCAGGTCAGAGAGCGGCTGGGCGAATCGGCCAGGGAGACGGATGGCCACCGACGGCGCAGCCGCGGCGTTCAGGATTGCTCCGGTGGGTCGCCGCACTCCTGGGCCTCGGCGATCAGCAGAGCCACGTCATCGTGTCCGTCCGGATCGCGCAGCGAATCCAGCAGCAGATCGCAGCTCTCCTCGAGCGAGCCCTGAGGACCGGTCAGCAGACCCAGCAAAGCGGAGAGCCGGTCGTCCAGCGGCTCATGCCGCTTCTCCACCAGGCCGTCGGTATACAGGACGAGCCGGTGGCCGGGCAGCAGCTCGAGCTCCGCCGTGCCGAACGGAACGCCGCCCACCCCGAGGGGCGCGCCGGTCGGAACCTCGATGAACTCCGCCGTCCCGTCCGGGCGGGCCAGTACGGGCGGCAGATGGCCCGCCGTGGAGATCCGGCACTGGCCGCGGTGCGGGTCGTAGATCGCGTACAGGCAGGTCGCGAAGGTCTGCTCAAGGCCGGCGATGATCTCGTCGAGGTGGCGGAGCACGGCGGCCGGATCCAGGTCGAGGGCGGTCAGCGTACGGCTCGCGGTCCGCAGCTGCCCCATGGTCGCGGCGGCGCTGATCCCGCTGCCCATGACATCGCCGACGATGAGCGCCGTCTTGCCGCCGGCCAGCGGAAGGACATCGAACCAGTCCCCGCCGACCTCATAGGTGGAGCCGGCCGGCTGGTAACGGTAGGCGATCTCCAGCCCGGGCTGGCGTGGCGGCTGCTGGGGCAGCAGGCTGCGCTGCAGCGCGAGCGTGGTGCGGCGCTCGTTCCGGTACAGGCGCGCGTTGTCGATGCTGATGGCGGCGCGGGCGGCGAGCTCGGAGGCCAGCATCTGGTCGTCCTGGTCGAAGGGCGCCGGGTTACGGGCCCTCATCAGGCTGAGGGTGCCGATCACGTTGCCGCGGGCGATCAGCGGCACTCCGAGATAGGAATGGGCCCCGGCACTCTTGAGCACGGCCGCGGACTCCTCGTCGCGAGCAACGCGCCGCAGCGACTCCTCGTCCATCCGGGGCACCAGGACCGGTAGGCCGGTGTTCACACACTGCGTGATCAGACGGTCCGGGTCATAGCGGGCGACACCGCCGGCGGGATCCGGGGCCGATATGGCCTCGGTCGGATAGGCGGCCTTCACGGCGAGCGCCCGGAACACCGCGGACCCGCCGCCGGTGGCCGGGACGGCCGTCGTCTGCCGGCCGTCCAGGATGCTGTCGAGGACGTCCACCGCGGCCAGGTCGGCCAGATCGGGCACGACCACGTCCGCCAGTTCCTCGGCGGTCCGCGGGAGGTCGAGCGTGGTGCCGATACGGACCGCGGCGTCCGCTATGAGTGCCAGCCGCCGGCGCGCCCGGGTCATTTCGATGGTGGCGCCGTGCCGCTCGGTCACATCGACGACCGAGACGGCCACCCCCAGCACCTGCCCGTTCGTGTCCTCCAGCCGGTAGTACGACACCGACCAGGCGTGATCGTGTTCGGGGTCCGAGGGGGTGCGGCCCACGGCGAACTGGTCCAGCAGCGGGGTGCCGGTGCTGAGCACCTGACGGATCGCGGACTCGATGGGGGCCACATTCAGGAACGGCAGCGCCTCGCGGACATGCCGGCCCAGGTGCTCGGACGCGGGAAGGCCGTTGATCCGCTCCAGGGCCGGGTTGACCAGGACGTAGCGCTGGTCGGTGTCGAGGACCGCCAAGCCGATGGGGGACTGGCTGATCAGCCGGGTGGACAGGGCGAGGTCCGTCTCCACTTTGCGAAGGACCGCTTGATCGGTCGCGATGCCCAGGGCGTAGGCATCTCCCTTCTCGTCCAGCAGCCGCATGTTGCGGAACTCCACCCGCCGGACGCTTCCGTCCTTGTGGCGGACGGGAAACCCGCCGGCCCAGGTGCCGCCCGCGATCACCTGCCGGAACAGCTGCCGCACCAGCTTCTTGGACTCCTCTTCGACCAGCAGCTCCTGGCCGTACTGCCCGAGCGCCTCATTCGCGGTGTAGCCGAACAGCTCCTCGGCCGACGGGCTCCACAGCGAGATCCGCCCTTGTGAGTCCAGCACGGCCGCCGCGACCCCCAGGGCGTCCAGCAGGCCGCCCGGTGCGGAGATCACCGCGTCGGCCCTTTGGGAAATCTCCGCGTCGGCGCGCCGGGACAGCTCCGCGTCCGCACGCCGACCGGCCCCGGCGCCGTGGGCATCGGTCTCACGCATCCCGGGCACCTCTCTCGGTTGCCCTCTCTCCTCGCCGCATCGCCTCCATGGTCCCCGAGATGGCTGGAATGCGCAGGTGTCTTGCACCTTCGACCTGCGGCGACTGAGCGCTTCCGCGCCCGGCTTCCGGTGAGTGGCCCGAATTGCGTCATGGGGAGACGATCGGGTAGGCGAGCGGCCACAGGCGGAAGGAGGGTCAGCCATGGACGTCAGCGCCCCGCAGGCCGCCCCGGACACCCGCGCCGGTGGCACCGTGGCCCATCAGCTCATCTCCGCTCACCTGGTGTCCGGCCGGATGGTGCCGGGTGAGGAAATCGGCCTGCGCATCGATCAGACGCTGACCCAGGACGCAACCGGCACGCTGGTGATGCAGGAGCTGGAGGCGCTGGACCTGGACCGGGTCCGTACCGAGGTCAGCGTGCAGTACGTCGACCACAACCTGCTGCAGGCCGACGAGCGCAATGCCGAGGACCACGCGTTCCTGCGGTCGGCCTGCCGCCGCTTCGGGCTGTGGTATTCCAAGCCGGGCAACGGGGTCTCGCACCCCACCCACATGCAGCGGTTCGGCATCCCCGGCAAGACCCTCGCCGGGTCGGACTCCCACACCTGCGCCGCCGGCTCACTCGGCATGCTGGCGATCGGCGTCGGCGGCCTGGAGGTCGCGCTGGCCATGGCGGGCCAGCCGCTGTACGTGCGGATGCCGCGGATCTGGGGCGTCCGGCTGACCGGCAGCCTGCCGCCGTGGGTCAGTGCCAAGGACGTGATCCTGGAGATGCTGCGGCGGCACGGTGTGAAGGGCGCCGTCGACCGGATCCTGGAGTACCACGGCCCCGGGCTGGCGACCCTCACCGCGATGGACCGGCACGTCATCGCCAACATGGGCGCGGAACTGGGCGCCACCGCCAGTGTGTTCCCGGCCGACGACGCCGTACGGGACTTCCTGCGGGCCGAGGACCGCGAGAGCGACTTCACCGGGATCACCGCCGAGGCCGGGGCCCGGTACGACCTGGAGGAGGAGATCGACCTGTCGCGGATCGAGCCGCTGATCGCCAGGCCCAGCTCACCGGACAACGTCGTACCCGTACGGGAGGTGGCGGGCGAACCCCTCTCACAGGCCGTCGTCGGCTCCTCAGCCAACCCCGGACTGCGGGACTTCGCCGTCGCCGCGGCCATGGTCAAGGGGCGGCAGACCGCCGGGGGCGTCAGCCTCGACATCAACCCGACCTCACGGGAGATCCTGCAGGACCTCACCAGGATGGGAGCGACCTTCGACCTCATCGCCGCCGGGGCCCGGCTGCACCAGTCCGGCTGCCTGGGGTGCATCGGCATGGGTCAGGCGCCCGCAGCGGGCCGTAACTCACTGCGTACCTTCCCGCGCAACTTCCCCGGCCGCTCGGGCACCGAGGAGGACGCTGTGTGGCTGTGCTCCCCGGAGACCGCCGCGGCCTCGGCTCTGACCGGGGTGATCACCGACCCCAGGGACTGGGCCGCCGAGACCGGCATGCCCAGGCCCGACCTGGGCCTGCCCACGCGCGCCAGCGTCAACACCACGTCCCTGGAGCCACCCCTGCCGCCGGAAGAGGCCCTCGGCGTGCAGCTGGAACGCGGACCCAACATCTCCGCGCTCCCCGATCTCGATCCCCTTCCCGACACGCTGCAGGGCCCCGTTCTGCTGAAGGCCGGCGACAACGTCAGCACCGACGAGATCTCCCCGGCCGGGGCCAAGGCCCTGCCCTTCCGTTCCAACGTCCCGCGGCTGGCGGAGTTCACCTTCACCCGCCTCGACCCGGACTACCCCCGGCGGGCCACGCAGCAGCAGGCTCCGCACTTCGTCGTCGGCGGTGAGAACTACGGGCAGGGCTCGTCCCGTGAACACGCCGCGATCACCCCTCGCCACCTGGGCCTGCGGGCCGTGCTCGCCAAGTCCTTCGCCCGCATCCACTGGCAGAACCTCGCCAACTTCGGCGTGCTGGCCCTGGAATTCGACAGTCCCGACGACTGGCAGCGCATCGAGGCCGGGGACGAGCTGCGGCTGGCGGGCCTGCACACCGCCCTCGCACCGGACGCCGGCCCCGGCCTGCGTGTCCGCAACATCAGCAAGGACGAGGAGTACGCCGTACATCACCGGCTCTCCCCGCGCCAGCGCGAGGCCGTCCTCGCGGGCGGCGTGATCCCCGCGCTCGCGGCGAGAGGCACCTGACCGGACCGCGGCGGACCGCATCGGACCGAGGAGAGAGATTCCCATGGCCATCGCCACCGTCAACCCGGCCACCGGGCAGACCCTCAAGACCTTCGAACCGCTCACCCAGAAGGAGATCGAAGACCGGCTGGCGCGTGCGCACGACACCTTCCGCGAGTACCGGACCACCGGCTTCGAGGGCAGGGCGCAGCTCATGCGGAGGGCCGCCGACCTGCTCGAGAGCGACCAGGAGGACATCGCTCGCACGATGACCCTCGAGATGGGCAAGACTCTGGCCGCCGCCCGCGCCGAGGCGGCCAAGTGCGTCAAGGCCATGCGCTGGTTCGCGACCCACGCCGAGGAACTGCTGGCGGACGAGCATCCGTCGGAGCTGGACGTCAAGGACTCCGGCGGGTCCCGCGTCTACGTCCGCTACCGCCCGCTGGGTCCCGTCCTGGCCGTCATGCCGTGGAACTTCCCGCTCTGGCAGGTGATCCGCTTCGCCGCACCCGCCCTGATGGCGGGCAACGTGGGCCTGCTCAAGCACGCCTCGAACGTCCCGCAGACGGCCCTGTACCTGGAGAGCCTGTTCCGCCGGGCAGGCTTCCCCGAGGGCGTCTTCCAGACCCTGCTGATCGGCTCGCGCGCCGTCGAGGGCGTGCTGCGTGACCGGCGCGTGGTCGCCGCGACGCTGACCGGCAGCGAGGGTGCCGGCCGGTCGGTCGCCTCGATCGCCGGAGACGAGGTGAAGAAGACCGTACTGGAGCTCGGCGGCAGCGACCCGTACCTGGTCATGCCCTCGGCCGACATCGCCACGGCGGCGAAGACCGGGGTGGTCGCCCGGGTGCAGAACAACGGCCAGTCCTGCATCGCGGCCAAGCGGTTCATCGTGCACGCGGATGTGTACGACGAGTTCGCCGAGCGCTTCGTCGAGGGCATGGAGGCCCTGAAGCTCGGCGACCCCCTGGCCGACACCACCGATGTCGGGCCGCTCTCCAGCGAGCAGGGGCGCAGCGACCTGGAGGCGCTGGTCGACGACGCGCGGCAGCGGGGTGCGACCGTCCTGTGCGGCGGCAGGCGGCCCGAAGCGCTGCCGGCGGGCTGGTTCTACCAGCCGACCGTACTGGCGGACGTGACGGCGGACATGCGCATCTACCGCGAGGAGGCGTTCGGCCCGGTGGCCGCCCTGTACCGGGTGGCCGACGCGGACGAGGCGGTGGAACTGGCCAACGACACCACCTTTGGACTCAGTTCCAATGTGTGGACCCGCGATGCGGTGGAGCAGGAACGCTTCGTGCGGGACCTGGAGGCCGGAGGGGTGTACTTCAACGGCATGACGGCCTCGCACCCGGCCTTCCCCTTCGGCGGAGTCAAGCGGTCCGGCTACGGGCGCGAGCTGAACGCTCACGGCATCCGCGAGTTCTGCAATGTCACAACGGTGTGGCACGGCGCATAGCCCCGTCCTGACGCCTCGCCGCGTCATCCTCCCCCAGCTACCTCCCCTGGGGGCACCCTGAGGGATCCCCTGGGTGCCCCCAGGAGGTACCCCCACCCTGGCCGCCGGGCCCAGGGGGACTACCTCCCCCAGCTACCTCCCCCAGCTACCCCTGGGGACCCCCAGGGTGCCCCCAGGAGGTGCCCCCAGAACGGCCCAGCGCCGAAGCCACGATCGCCTCCAGCCGCCCGCTGTGGGCGCCACGCCAGTACACGCGGCCGCAGTGCGGACAACGCATGAACGTCTCGTACGTGCGCCGGGTGCCGGGCTGCAGCAGATGCTCGACCTCGCGCTTGGTGACCGGTGCGAGGGCTTCGTTGCAGGCCATACAGCGGGTCCAGGGCGCCGGCCGTGGCGCGAACCGCTCCACGACGTCGGCGAGCTGGTCGTCCGGGCGTGCCCCGCGCACATACGCGCCCAGCCACAGCACCCGGCGGCGCAGCAGCCCGCGGTCCTGCGTGAGGAGCACTCGCCGCTCGGCGTTGGCCTGCGCCACCAGGGCGTTGTCGTCCATGTCGTTGCGATAGGCGGCGTCCACCCCGAGCAGGCGCAGCCGCCGCGCCAGCGCCCCGAGATGGACGTCGAGCACGAACCGCACCAGCGGGCCCTCGGGGGTCTCCTGCGGCCGCCGCACCCCCGCGACCTCCACGACATCGCCAGGCTGTGGCCGGTACGACGGGGCCACCGGCCGCCCGGCGACGAGAAGGCCCCCGACCTCCGGCAGTGGTACGCCGAGCGACTCCACCACATGACCCAGGGACGACGTCCCGTCGTGCGCCACCCGCACCTCGCCGGACCGCAGCCGGGCCGGCAGGAACAGCCGCAGTTCGGCCGCGAAGCGCAGGCGCAGCGTCGGACCGGGCACGGTCTACAGACGCTCCGGTGTCGGCAGGACCTCGAATCCGGTGAGCCCTTGCGGCTCCTCCTCGACCACGGAGACCTGGTCGACGACCGCCAGCGGCGGTCCGCGGTGCGCCCAGCGGACCATCTCCTCGACGCGTTCGGGATCGCCCTCGAAGACGGCCTCGACCTTCCGGTCGGGGAGGTTCCGCACCCACCCGGCCACTCCGCGCTCGCGGGCCTTGCGGCGGCAGGTGTCGCGGAAGAAGACCCCGTGCACATCGCCGGAGACCACCACCCGTCGTCTGACGGTCATGCCTGTTCACCTCACTTCGCCGCGGCCCGGACCCGGGCCAGGTCGGGGACCCGGCTCACCGCCCGGCCCGCCGCGCGGGCCGTGCCGGCGAAGGTGACGGCGTCCAGGACCGCCGCCCCGCCGGGGTCGTTGTTGAAGTACACATACACATCCGCCTGGTCCGGCCAGGTGTCGGCCAGCCGCCGTACCCAGGAGGCGAGCGACTGGCGTCCGTAGCGCGGCCACGGCTGGGCCCGACCGGCGTGCAGCCGCAGATACCCCCAGTCGGCCGTCCGCCACAGGGGTGTCGCGGGCCGGGACCCCCGGTCGGCCCAGCACAGTGCGGCGCCCTGGCGCTCGAGCAGCGCCCGGATCTCGTCAGTCCACCACGACTCGTGGCGCGGCTCGACCGCGACCCGGGTTCCGGCGGGGAAGCAGCGCAGGCAGGCCTGCAGCAGACCGGCGTCCGCGCGCAGCGTGGGCGGCAGTTGCAGCAGCACGGGGCCCAGCCGGTCGCCCAGCCCCGCGGCGCGCGTCATCAGCCGCTCCACGGGCTCCTCCGGGTCGCGCAGCCGCTTGATGTGCGTGAGGTAGCGGCTGGCCTTGACCGCCATCACAAACCCCGGCGGGGTGCGATCGCGCCAGGACTCGAACGTCTCGCGCGGCGGCAGCCGGTAGAAGGCGTTGTTGTTCTCGACCGTGGCGAAGCCGGCGGCGTATTCCTCCAGCCACAGCCGCTGCGGCCGGTCGGGCGGATAGAGCACGCCGCGCCAGTCCTTGTACTGCCACCCCGAGGTTCCGACGAGCAGGGGCATGTTCCGATCCTTGCCCGGCTGGGCGGCGAAATACCAGTTGGGGGCTCCGGCACGAGTAAACCCCTTTTTAGTGTTATGCCCCATTTGATTCCCGGAAGGCGGCATGAGGGCCCTGACCTGGCACGGGAATCGACACGGTCGGCATGGAGGCCCACGGCGCCCCGGTGGCCAAGGCCGCCCAGCAGCTCACCGGCCTGCTGCCCGGAACCATCGCCGAGAAGCTGACGGAACACCTCGGCGTGGACCGTATGCACGCCCTGCTCACCGCCATCGACGTCGTCCGCCGCGGCGGCACCATCTCCGTGATCGGCATGTACGGCGGCATGGTCGACCCCCTGCCGATGCTCACCTTTTCGACAAGCAGAGCCAGCTGCGGATGGGACAGACGAACATCAGGCGCTGGGTGGACGGCATCACGCCGCTGCTCACCGACGGCGATCCGCTGGGCGTGCGTGGACGGCGTCATGCCGCTGCTCACCGATGGCGATCCGCTGGGCGTGCGTGGACGGCGTCATGCCGCTGGTCACCGATGGCGATCCGCTGGGCGTGGAGGGCTTCGCCACGCGCCGGCCGCCCCTCAAGGAGGCGCCGCAGGCCTACAGGTCCTTCCAGGCGAAGGACCAGGGCACGGTCAAGTGCCTTCTCAAGCCGTAGTCCCGCAGCCCGAGTGAGTCAGAGGTCGCCGCACGCTATGTGGAACAAGCCGCCCGCCGGGTCCCGCAAACCCGCGACGGGGCCGAAGTGCGAGTCGTGGGGCGGCGTGACCACCGTGCCCCCCGCGGCCGCGGCCTTCTCCGCGGTGCCGGACACGTCATCCACGCAGAAGTACACATGCCACTGCGGACGGATGTGCGGGTCCGGCGCGGCCTCGACCGCCCCGCCGGCCAAGTCGGCGACATGGTGCCCTTCGATCCGCAGGACCACGCGGTCTGCCTCGAACCGTACGTCCACCGGGCTCTGGGCGTCCCACTCGAACACCTCTCCGTAGAAGAGAGCCGCCTCGAACGGGTCTCCGGTGCGCAGCTCCAGCCACGCGGGTGCGCCGGCCTTCCGCCCCACACGCCACTCGGGGTCGACCTCTCCCTCCCAGATGCCGAACACCGCATCCCCACGGTCGGCGGCCAGCGCCATCCGTCCCTTGCCGAACTCGATGGGCCCGACGGCGACCGTGGCCCCGCGTTCACGGATGCGCTCGGCCACCCGGTCGGCGCTGTCGGCACAGAAGTACGAGGTCCAGGTGGTGGGGAAGAACCTGGTCGTCGCCGTCATGCCCATCCCGGCGACGGGCCTGCCCTGTGCCAGCGCGACGGAGTAGTGGCCCTGCTTCTGGAACCCGGGCTTGTACTCCCAGCCCAGCACCTTGCCGTAGAAGTCCTGGGCGGCTTCCAGGTCGTGCGTCAGCAGACTCACCCAGCACGGCGCACCCTGCACCGCCCGCGTCGTGGCAGTCAAGGCCGGTCACCTCGCTCCCGCGGTTACGGCTCTGTCGTCTATCCACCCTCCGCCCGGAACCGCTGTCCCGCCACCCCAGGAGGGCCCGCTGAGCTCATTCTCCGCCGGACAGACCGTTGGTCTCGCGGCGCTCCAGGGGCCGGGTCGCGGGCCCGTGCAGGACCGAGCCGTCGGTGCCGAAACGGGAACCGTGGCAGGGGCACTCCCAGGCTCGCTCGGCGTCATTGAAGTGCACCAGGCAGCCCAGGTGTGTGCACCGGGCGGACACCGCGGTGGTGGCGCCGGACGCGTCGCGGTACACGGCGCAGCGCTGGCCGCCGACACGTACGACGGCACCGCCGCCCGGCGGAATGTCCGCGACGGTACCGACATGGGAGGTCTGCAGCCGGTCGCCGATGAAGTGCTTGGCCACGGACGCCTGGAAGCTCAGCAGGGCCGGGGTCTCCCGCAGCGGAGGCAGCCGCCGGGGGTCGTACAGCTGCGTCCACGCCGGGCGCGGCCCGCCCGCGATGTGCGTGGCCAGCAGCCGGCCGGAGAGCACACCCCCGCTCAGCCCCCAGCCGCCGAAGCCGGTGGCGACGTAGACATGCTGCGTGCCCGGGTGGAAGTACCCGATGTACGGGAGCCGGTCGGTGGAGTAGTTGTCCTGGGCCGCCCAGCGGTAGGCGATGTCGTAGCCGGGGAAGCGCTCCCGCAGCCAGCCGCTCAGCCGCGCGAACCGCTCCTCCACCTCGCCCGTGCCCGGCTCGAACTTCTCCCCGGTGACGATCAGCAGCCGCTCGTGGTCGCTGAGATACGCCGTGCGCACCGACCGGGTGTTCTGCTCCGGCGTGATGTACATGCCCTCCGGAGCGCCGGCCGCCGGGATCACCGCGGCGACCACCAGCTCCCGGCGGGGCTTCAGCCGGGTGAACAGCAGGGCCCGGTCGAAGACCGGATAGTGCGTCGCCACCACGCAGTCACTCGCCACGACCGTTGCCCCGCCCTCGGCGGTCAGCCGGCACCGGGAGCCGTCGTGCAGGCCCGTCACCCGGCTGCGCTCGTGGATCCGGCCGCCCCGGCGCACCAGGTCGGCGGCGACGGCGAGCAGGAACTTCCGCGGGTGGAACTGCATCTGGTCCTCCACCCGCACCGCGCCGGCCACCGGATACGGCAGGCGCGTCTCGGTCACGAACGACGCGGGCAGCCCCGCCTCCCGGGCCGCCTCGGCCTCGGCTCGTACCTCGTCGAGCCGGTCCTCGGACTCGGCGTAGGTGTAGGCCGCGGCGCGCTCCAGCTCGGCGTCGGCGCCCAGCTCGGCACAGATCTCGCCCACATGCTCGACGGCGTCCTGCTGCGACGCGGCGTACAGCCGGGCGGCGTCAGCGCCGTGCGTCCGCCGCAGCGGCGCGTATGCGAGCGTGTGCAGCGCCGACAGCTTCGCCGTGGTGTAGCCGGATACGCCCGAGGCGATCCGGTCGGCCTCCAGGACGGCGACGCGCTTGCCGGCGCGCTCCAGCTCCCAGGCCGTGCACAGCCCGGCGATACCCCCGCCGACGACGGCGACGTCCACCTCCAGGTCGTCCTCGAGCCGGGGATAGTCGGTGCTCTCGGTCGAGTCCATCCAGTACGACTCGCGCTGGGGGCTGTAAGCGGGCATGCCACGCGAGTTCCCCGCACCGGGGCCGGGTAACGCGGCCACACACCTCGTAGCCGGGCACCAGCCCGGAGCAGACGTCCCGGATCCGGCCACAAGCCGCTCGCGCGCCGATAGGGGCGCGGCGGTTCCGGACAGCGGCGCGGATCCGGAGGAGAGCCATGGGGTGCCTCCCGGGACTGAGGACATGGTGGGACGAACGAGGCGGTTTGCCCACGAAACCGCCTCGGTAAACGTCGGCCGGTACTCCCGCGCAACCTGCCGTACGCGGCGTCATAATGTGACGTTTTATTGACGCGCGCGACGTCGCTCGTCTCGCTAACCTGGTGAGGACGGACTGCTTCCTCGGGAAGCACCGACACACTCGGCCCGTCCCGGGAGACGCCAGCCACCATGGCAGGCTCCCGGCCGCGCATCCGGCGCCACCGCGTCCGAACTGCCCTTGTCTCAGCCCCATCGGGCGGTCGGCGCCCGGTCGAAGGCGCACCGGCACGTCCGGTTTCACCCGACGCGAAGGAGTTCGCGGTGACACCAGAAAAGTCGGAGCGGAAGCAGTACCCGCCCCAGCGGACCCAACGGCCCTCCCCCGCAACGAAAGTGCGCAATCTGGACGTCTGGGCCAGATCCGCGCCCATTCGTCTGGCCGGTTACGAGGACGACCCCACGGAGCCACACATCCTGCGGGGTATCGACTGATCCACCGCGCCCTTTCGGTCCGACGGCCGGGTCCGACCCGACCGTCGGGCCATACGACCCGTACGACCATCACGGCGTTTCGTCCGGCTTGCGCCGTAGGAGTGGACCTGCGCCTCTCCCGACGGCGTGGCTCGTTCACCAGGACGCCGGTGTGTCCGTGGTGTCTGAAAGGGACGGAAGCAAATGAAAATCCCCTCGCATGGAGGTTTCGCCGCGTTCGCCTTGTGTGCGGCGGCCGCAGTGACGGCGTCGCCCGCCGTGGCCGCGGAGCAGCACAGCGCGGTTCCTGACGTGGGCGCGGATCACCACCAGCAGGCCGCTGACCTCGCCGGTACCACAGCCGATCCCCGGGTACCGGTGATCGTGCCGCTCAAGGAGACGATGGGAAGGTCCCTGCCGGTGGACTCGCCCAGGATCGGCGGTTCCCTGCCGGCAACTCCCGTCATGCCGTCATCCCCCCAGAAGGTGGCGCCGATGGCGCCCGGGCAGGCGGTGCCCAAGGCCGCGATCCCCTCCGTGGAGACCCATGGCAAGAGCCCGGCGGCGTTCCTGGAGGCTCCGGTGCCGACGCTGGGGCAGGCTGGTCACCGCAGTGCGGCGCGGCTTCGGACGCCGAGCGTACCGCTGCACGCCACCGGACCCGAGGCCGCCCTCGGGGTGCCCGTGAAGCTGCGGGACGCCGCTCACTCCGCGGTGCCGAGGCTGACGCGGCCGGAGGCGACGGTGGCCTCGCCCGCTGTGCACGGGCAGCCACAGGCGGGGCTTGAAGTGCTGCCGAAGCACGAGGAGTCGCGGCTGCCGCTGCACCGCCTGGTGGGGGGCGTGTCCGGCCTGCTCCCCTCGGGCCACCGCGCCTTGGGCGGCTGACCGCTCCCTGTACGGCCTCAACCCCGCGCATACGGCGCGGGGTTGAGCGTCAGACGCGGGCGTGGGCGGTGAAAGCCAGTTCACGGTTACCGCCCCTCGTCCTTGCGCTTGTTGCGGAGAGGCTAGCGCCGCGTCAGCCAGGGTTTGCCCCGCTCGCCGCCCTGGCACGGCCATCTGCTGCGTTGCCCGATCGACCGAGTAGGCCCACTACGAGGCCGATCCGGCGCCTTGCAGCTGACCGCACCAGGCCACCTCGCTACCGGGCAAACCCTGGCTGACGCGGCACTAGGGATGGATGTGAGCCGGGTCTCGTGCCGAATTGCACAAGCCGGTACGGGCATTCGTGCGGACTGTAGGTGGCATACGCGGGAAACGGAAGCTCTCCTACCGCCCCACGCTGCTTATGGCTTGATTCGTACTGGCGATCGGGCGTAGAGCAGGAAATGGCGTCACGGGGTGCTCGCACTTCGCCTCAGGCGCGCTCAGCGGCGAACAGAGGGCGCGCAAACGCCGATACGCGCCCCCATTGCGCAACCGTGCGCCTTGCGGCTGCGGCTGAAACGTGGAGGTGGCGCTCAACCTCCCTTGATCACCCGGAAGTTGCGGGCGCCCGCGTGCGCCCCCGGACCCCTGCCGCGTGCCTGCCCGCCCGGCAAATGCCTGGTGGGCAGGCGGTTGTCACGCTCCGGATATCCTCGTCCGGCCCCCCGTAACCGGGTGGCGGAAGCATGTCGCGCGGCGGGCAACTGTGAGGGCTCATCGCACACTTGGGCCCAAAATGCAACACAGAAGCTTTCAGCCAAAGCCGGAAAACGATCTTGGCTCGGGCGGTCGACTTGTAGACGATATTGCCGTCGGCCAGCCTGGGGACGGGGAACCACTGCCCGACGAACGACCCCCGTGCCCCCCACGGCGCGGGGGAAGCGCGGAGGAGGGCTCGTCGTGGAACGCTATTTCACCAACCAACACCACGAGGATCTGCGGCAACGTGTACGTATATTTGCCGAACGGGAGATACGTCCCCGTATACCCGATATGGAGGCGTCGCGCACCGTTTCCCATGAACTGTCACGGCTCATCGCCCGGCAGGGCTGGATCGGCGCGACGATTGACGAGTCGTACGGCGGCTTGGGCGCCGGACACCTCGCCAAGACCATCATCATCGAGGAACTGGCCCGGGTCAGCGGCGCGATGGGCGCCATGGTGCAGGCCTCTCAGCTCGGCGTGGCAAAGATCGTCCACTTCGGCAGCGATGTCCAGAAGAAGACCTGGCTCCCCAAGATCGCGGGCGGCGAGTGCCTGCCGACGATCGCCGTCACCGAACCCCAGTCCGGCGGGCACGTTCTGGGGATGGAGAGCACAGCCGTCCGGGACGGCGACGACTACATCCTCAACGGGCGCAAGGTGTTCGTCGGCAACAGCCACGTCGGCGATCTGCACGGCGTCGTCGTACGCACCGGGCCCGGGTCCAAGGGGCTGTCGGCTTTCCTCGTCGAAGTCGACCGCCCCGGCTTCTCGCTGGGCGAGCAGGTGCCCGCCATGGGCCTGCACGGCTTCAGCTTCGGGGAGCTCATCTTCGACAACTGCCGGGTGCCGGCCGCGAACCTGCTGGGAGAGGAGGGCCAGGGCCTGTCCGTCGCCTACTCCTCCAGCGTGCTCTACGGCCGGCCCAACCTCGCCGCGGTCTCCCTCGGCATCCACCAGGCGATCCTTGAGGAGACGACAGCCTTCTGCCGCGAGCGGGAGCGCTACGGCAAGCCGCTTGGCGAGCTGAACTCCATCAAACTGAAGCTCGGTCAGATGCAGTCACGGCTGATGACCGCCCGGCTGGCCGCGTACCACGCCGTGCACCTGCTGGACCGCGGACTGCCGTGCGATGCGGAGCTGATGAACGCCAAGCTCCTCAATGTCGAGAGCACTCTCGACTCGGCCCGGAACGCGATGGAGATCCACGCCGCGTGCGGGCTGTTCACCGACCGTCCGATGGAGCGCTATCTGCGGGACGCCTTCCACATCTTCGCCCCGGCCGGCACCTCGGACATCCAGCTGCTGCGGCTTGGCGAGCTGGCGCTGGGAACGGCCAAGGCCTCATGGTCGGAGCGGCTCTCCGACCTGGTGCAGATGGAGACGGCCGGACAGCCGGTGTGAGCGATTGAAGGGAGCCCGGACACGGTTCCGTGCCCGGGCTCCACCCCCCACACTCAAAGCCCGTCCAGCGCCCTGGCGGGGCCGGACGGCCGGACTGTCCGGCCCGTGGTCTTGGTTGGCGCCTTCAGCCCTCCGGCGCCGTAACTCGGTGCTCCAAGGCCCAGCTCAGCGGTCGTGGGCTGCCGCCTCGTGCTGGTGGATCTGCTCGACCAGCTGTGCCGCCATCGACTTGATGGTCTCCAGGCCCTGACGCCCCCACGGCCGCGGCTCCTGGTCGACGACGCACACCGTGCCGATCGCCATCCCCGTACGGTCGATCAGCGGCGCGCCGAGGTAGGAGCGGATGCCGATCTCGTCCACGACCGGATTGCCGGCGAACCGGGGATAGTCACAGACATCCTCCAGCACAAGCGCCTTGCGACGCACGATGACGTGCGGGCAGTAGCCGTGGTCGCGGGCCATCACCCGGCCCGGCTGCGCCTGTTGCGGCACCGCGCTCAGATCCACGGCCGACTGGTCCTCGGCCGGGGTGTACAGGCCTGCGAAGTACTGACGGTTTTCGTCGATGAAGTTGACCATCGCATACGGCGCCCCGGTGATACGGGCCAGCTCACGCGCGAAAGCGTCGAACTCCGGGACGGGCGCGTCCCCGATTCCGAGTTCGCGCAGCCGCGTCACGCGGGCGGGGGCCTCGCTGTCCTCGGGTGTGAGTAGCAGATGGCTCGTCGGGTCGTACTGCGAGTGAGGAGACAGGGCGGACATGGGGACTCCGTTCGGCTGCGGATTCGGCTGCGCTGCCGGGCGATCAGCGCAGCGGGTCGGGCTCCGCCACCGGGCGCGTGGCGGTGGAGTTGAGCAGGTGCTGGACCAGCGTGACAAGGACAGAGGTGGCGGAACTGCACTGCCGGGCGTCGCACATCACCACGGGCACGTCGGGTTTGAGGTCTATGGCCGTACGGACCTCATCCGCGTCATAGCGGTACGCCCCGTCGAACTCGTTGACTGCGACGATGAAGCCGATGCCGCGCCGCTCGAAGAAATCCACCGCCGCGAAGCAGTGGTCGAGCCGACGCGTATCGGCGAGTACGACCGCACCGAGGGCACCCTGCGACAGCTCGTCCCACATGAACCAGAACCGCTCCTGGCCCGGAGTACCGAACAGATAGAGCACGTTGTTCTGGTCCAGGCTGATCCGGCCGAAGTCCATGGCCACGGTGGTGGTCGTCTTGTCCTCGATGCCCTCCAGGCTGTCGGTGCGGGCACTGACCTGGGTGAGCAACTCCTCGGTGCTGAGCGGTTCTATCTCGCTCACCGCGCCGACAAAGGTCGTCTTGCCCACCCCGAAGCCACCCGCGATGAGAATCTTCAGAGCGGTAGGGAAGGGGTCGGCGGTGGAACGGGGGTCAAAGTCGTTTGCGTAGACCATGCAGCACCGCCTCCAGGAGGTCTCGGTCGGTCGGGGAGGAGGCCGCCACGGTGCGGGGCGCTCGGGTGGTGAGCGCCCCGCAGTCGACCAGGTCCGACAGCAGGACCTTGGTCACGACCGCGGGCAGCCGTATGTGAGCGGCCACTTCGGCCACGGACATCGGATCTTCGCAGAGCCCGAGGACCTGGACGTGGTCCGGCCCCAGATAGTTCTGCGGCTGGGAGCCGGTGGCCATCACCAGGGTGAGCAGATCGAAATGCGCCGACGGACGGGTGCGCCCATTGCTCACGGTGTACGGCCGGACTAACCGTCCGGCCGCGTCGTCCAGCCACATCCCGTCCCGCGCATCCGGCATGTTCAAAGCCCCGCGTCGTGCGGAGCGGCACCGGCAGGCGGTACCCCGACACCCTGCCGGGCGGGTGTGGCCAGATACGGGCGAACGCTCTTGACCAGCATGGCCATCTCATAGCCGAGGACGGCCGGATCGGCGTCCCGTCCCGCCATGACGGCCAGGCAGGCGCCGGAACCGGCGGTCGACACGAACAGCAGGGCGGTGTTGAGTTCCACCACGACCTGCCGTACCTCACCGCCGTCGCCGAACCGCAGTCCGGCGCTGCGGGCGAGGGAGTACAAACCCGAGGCCAGCGCGGCCATGTGGTCCGCGGCATCGGTGTCCAGCCCGTGGACGGCCTTGACCAGCCCGTCCGATGACAGCAGTAGCGCACTCTGGGTGTGGGGTACGCGCTGGACGAGGCCGGTCAGCAGCCAGGACAGGTCCGTGGTCTGGCCGGTGCGCATATCGCTCACCATGGGGCGTTCTTCTCCTTGGGTAGGGGGATGCCTGGGGGCACCTCCCAGCGACAGCTGGGGGAGGTTCAGCGGGTGTTGTCCGTGGGATTGTTCGGTGCGTCAGGCGTCTCCGCGAGGCTGAAGCCCCGCTGGAAGGCCGCCATCAGTCCCGGATCGTGCTCGGCTTCCCGCTCATCTCCCGTGGTGTGAGCGACTGGTGCATCCCGGAGCTCCGGAACGATGTGCTCCTGCCGGCGCCGTCGCGGCAGCTGCGGCCGCTCCCCCCTGGGCGCCTCGACGGGATGGGAATCGGCGGGATAGGAAGAGGCCATGCCGGCCGGTGCGGGCGGCTGCATACCTCGTACGGCCGTCTGCGCGGGCTCGGCGGCGCGGGCGTGCTGGGTCTGCGGCGCGGCGTGCGCCGGTGCGGGCCCGGGTGCCACCGGCGCGGACGGCGCCAGGCTTGAGGTGGGTGGTACGGGTGCGGCAGCCGGCGCACCGATGCCCTTCGGTGCCGGTGCGACGGCAGGCCGGGACTGTGCCGTCTCCGCGGCCGGCTGTGCCGGCGCTTCGGGCTCGTCACCCAGCAGCCCCTGCGGCACCACCAGGACGGCCTGGATTCCGCCGTAGATGTTGCTCTGCAGCTGGACGACGATGCCATGCCGGCGGGCGAGTGCGGAGACCACGAACAGCCCGATGCGGCCGTCCCGCAGCAGCTCGCCGACGTCGATGTGCTCGGGGTCGGCGAGCAGGGCGTTCATCCGCACCTGCTCCTCGCGCGGCATCCCGAGTCCACGGTCCTCGACCTCCACGGCGAGCCCGGAGGTCACCTTCTGGGCGCGCATCAGGACTTGGGTCTGCGGGGCGGAGAACACCGTGGCGTTCTCGACGAGTTCGGCGAGCAGGTGGATCACGTCCGCGACGGCGTGGCCGCGCAGCGTGCCCTCGATCGGCGGTACGAGCTTGACCCGGGAGTACTGCTCGACCTCGGCGATCGCGGAGCGCAGCACCTCGGTCATGGTGACCGGACGGGTCCACTGGCGGCGGGAGATGGCGCCACCGAGGACCGCCAGGTTCTCCGCGTGCCGTCGGATGCGGGTGGCCAGATGGTCGACCTGGAACAGGCCCTTGAGCAGGTCCGGGTCCTCCACCTCGTTCTCCAGCTCGTCCAGGAGCTCGATCTCCCGGTGGACCAGAGACTGGAGCCGCCGGGCGAGGTTCACGAAGACCTCGACCTTGTCCTCGCTGCCGGAGACATTGCCCCGCACCAGCTGGGCCGCCTGGATCACGGCCGCCTCGGCCTGCCGCTGGGCCTGGGTGAACTCGTGCGCCAGCAGGTCGAGGGTGTCCCCGGCGGGGCGCGGGAGCGGGGCGGCGGGGCGGGGCTGCAGGCGCTCGCCCTGGCCCAGCCGCCGCAGCAGTTCCTGCAGCTCCAACTGGCCGCGGGCACCGGCCCGGCGCAGTGCCGCATAGCGCCGCGCCGCGTTGCGGGCCTCGGTGTCGCCGGCGGCCGCACCGCCGAGCAGGATCCCGCAGCCCAGGATCGTGCCGCCGATCAGCACACCCCAGGTCGCTCCGTCCGCGGTGCCCTCCTGGGCGCGCAGCACGTAGAACATCGCGGCGGCGGACAGGACGGCGACGAGGGCGGCCGGCAACACGGCCAGCCGTATCAGCCGGGCCCGTATGGCGGAGTCCGCCACGTTCTCATGCGACGGCGGTCTGCCGTGTCTCTTCCCCGTGGACGCCGCGGCGGTGGACCTGCCGGGCTCCAGGTGCACGGCAGGGTTCGGGGGTTCAGGCATGGGGTCCTCTCCATCAGCCAGTACGGACACGGCGGCGCACCGCAGGCTACCGACCAACGAGCATATGCATGTGGCCAGTTGGTGGCTTCGCTACCCTACGCCACCCTCAGGTTGCAGATGTAATCGCCCGAAGGGTCGGGGGATCCCGAAAACCGGTTCGTCGAAAGTGGTCAGGGTGCAGATACGGACCTCCGGGCATGAACCCTCTCGAGCAGGGGTACTCGCGACGCCTCCATACGAGGGGGCGAGATGGATCGCGAACAGTTGTGTGAACTCGGGCAACAGCTGCGTGTCGACTCGGTACGCGTCGCCGACGCCGCGGGATCGGGGCATCCCACGTCCTCGATGTCGGCGGCCGACCTCATGGCCGTGCTGCTGGCGCACCATCTGCATTACGCCGTTGACCAGCCTTCCCACCCTGGCAACGACCACCTGATCTTCTCCAAGGGCCATGCGTCACCCCTGCTCTACGCCCTCCTCAAGGCCGCCGGCGCGATCTCGGACGACGAGCTGCTCACCTTCCGCAGGCTCGGCAGCAGGCTCGAGGGACACCCCACGCCCGTACTGCCCTGGGTCGACGTGGCGACCGGCTCCCTGGGCCAGGGCCTGCCGGTCGGCGTCGGCCTCGCCCTGGCCGGCAAGCGGCTCGACCGGCTTCCGTACCGCACCTGGGTGCTGTGCGGCGACAGCGAGCTGGCCGAGGGGTCGGTCTGGGAGGCGTTCGAGTACGCCGGGCACGAGCGGCTCGACAACCTCACCGCGGTGATCGACGTCAACCGGCTGGGCCAGCGCGGCCCGACCCGGCACGAGTGGGACCTGGAGGCTTACGCCCGCCGCATCCGGGCCTTCGGCTGGCACACCGTCGAGATCGACGGTCACGACGTGGCCGCCATCGACGACGCGTACGCCGAGGCGCGCACGACGGCGCTGCGCCCCACCGCGATCATCGCCCGTACGCACAAGGGCCGGGGGGTCGCCGCCGTGGAGAACCGCGAGGGCTTCCATGGCAGGCCGCTGCAGAACGCCGAGGAGGCGATCGCGGAGCTGGGCGGCGTACGGCAGCTGCGCGTGGACGTCCATGCCCCGCCCAACGTCCGGGAACCCCAGCGGCCCGTCACCGAAGTGGAGCTGCCGCGCTTCGGCCTGGGTGACAAGGAGGCGACCCGTACGGCGTACGGGCAGGCGCTCGCCGCGCTCGGCACGGCGCGCTCCGATGTGGTCGTGCTCGATGGCGAGGTCAGCGACTCCACCCGCAGCGAGTACTTCGCCAAGGAGCACCACGACCGGTTCTTCGAGTTCTACATCGCCGAACAGCAGATGGTCGCGGCGGCCGTGGGCATGCAGGTGCGCGGCTGGATTCCGTACGTCTCCACCTTCGCCGCCTTCCTCACCCGTGCCCATGACTTCCTGCGCATGGCAGCGGTCAGCCGTGCCGACCTCACAGCGGTCGGGTCGCATGCCGGGGTCAGCATCGGCGAGGACGGCCCTTCCCAGATGGGACTGGAGGACCTGGCGCTCTTCCGCGCCCTGCACGGCAGCACCGTGCTCTACCCGTGCGACGCCAACCAGACGGCCCGCCTCGTCGCCGCCCTCGCCGAGCGGCCGGGCATCGGCTATCTGCGCACCACCCGTGGGAAGACCCCCGTGATCTACGGGCCGGACGAGGAATTCCCCATCGGGGGCAGCAATGTGCTGCGCGCCACGGACGGCGACCAGGTCACCCTCGTCGCCGCCGGGATCACCGTCCACGAGGCCCTGACCGCCGCCGACCGGCTCGCCGCGGAGAACATCCAGGCCCGGGTGATCGACCTTTACTCCGTCAAACCGGCGGACACGCAGACCCTGCGCGCCGCGGCGGAGACGACCGGCTGCCTGGTCACCGTCGAGGACCACCGTGCCGAGGGAGGCCTGGGCGACGCGGTGGCCGAAGCCTTCGCCGACGGCCGGCCGGGTCCCCGTATTGCCCGGCTCGCCGTCCGTTCGATGCCGGCTTCCGCGACGCCCGACGAGCAACTGCACGCCGCCGGCATCGACGCGGACGCCATCACCGCCACTGCCCGTCGGCTCCTGGCGAGCACGGCATGAGGAGCTGAGCGTGAGGAGGAACAGCCATGAGCACTGAGACCGGCAACGGCCTGCGCGTCGTGGTCGTCGGAGCCACCGGCAACGTCGGCACCAGCGTGGTGCGGGCGCTCGGCGAGGACGAGAAGGTCACCTCCGTGCTCGGCCTCGCACGGCGGGTCCCGGAGTGGACGCCGCCGAAGACCACGTGGGCGAGCGCCGACGTCGGGCGGGGGGACGCCGATCTCCTCCAGCACGTCAGGGGCGCAGACGCCGTCATCCATCTCGCCTGGCTGTTCCAGCCGACGCACGATCCGGCCACCACCTGGCGCACCAATGTGCTCGGCAGCCTGCGGGTGTTCGACGCCGTCGCCGAGGCGAAGGTGCCGGTGCTGGTGTACGCGTCCTCGGTGGGCGCGTACTCACCTGGGCCCAAGGACCGACCCGTTGACGAGTCCTGGCCCACCCATGGCTGGCCCGACGCAGCCTACTGCCGGGAGAAGGCCTATGTGGAGCGGTCCCTGGACGGCTTCGAGAGCCGGCATCCGGGGATCCGCATCGTACGAATGCGGCCCGGATTCATCTTCAAGCGGGAGTCGGCGACCGAGCAGCGCCGCCTGTTCGCCGGGCCGCTGGTGCCTGCGCGGCTCATCCGGCCCTCGCTGCTCCCCTTCGTCCCCGACGTGCCGGGCCTGCGCTTCCAGGCCCTGCACACGGATGACGCGGCCGAGGCGTACCGGCTGGCCCTCCATCTGCCTGTCCGTGGGGCGTTCAACCTGGCGGCCGACCCCGTGGTCGATCCCCAGCTGATGGCGCGGCTGCTTCATGCGCGGGTCGTACGGGTGCCGCTGTCTGCCGTGCGGACGGCGGTGGCCTGGGCCTGGCGGCTGCACCTTGTCCCGGCGTCACCGCAGCTGTTCGACGCGGTGCTGCGGCTGCCGATCATGGATACGTCGCGGGCGCGGGAGTGGCTGGGGTGGCAGCCGCGCTACACCGCGGAGGAGGCCTTGGCCGCGTTCCTCGGCGGGCTGCGCGAGCGCGCCGGCATGCCGACGGCTCCGCTGGCTCCTCGCGCTCCGCGCGGGCGCTTCAAGGAACTCGCCACGGGCGTCGGCCACCGGCCCTGAAGGGGCGGGTGGCTGACCACGCCGCAGACGCGCCGGCCCTGAAGGGCCGGGTGGCCGACCACGCCGCAGACGCGGTTCACGGGCGCGGCAGGCCGTCGGGCCGGAGGGCTGTCTAGGCCGGACGCAGGTGCGCGCGGGGGCACGCCCGCGTACCCTCCGCGTCAGTACCTTCCCGGGGCGACGGACTGCGCGTCGGCGATCTTCTCGATCCGGACCCCGGTCACCTTGTACTCCGGCTGCTTTGAGACCGGGTCCCAGGCCGTGCGGGTGAGTTCGTTCGCCGCCCGCGTGTGCCGGTACGGATCGGCCTGGTCGAAATAGCCGTAGTGGAAGGGGACGAACACCACCCCCGGACGGGTGCCGCCCACCACGGCCAGCACCTCCATCTCGCCCCGCCGGGACCGGATCCGGACCAGATCCCCGTCCACGATGCCCAGCGGCTCGGCGTCACCGGGGAACAGCTCCGCCCATGGCTCGGGTGCCGCATCGTTCAGTTCCGGCACCCGCCCCGTCTTGGTCCGGGTGTGCCACTGGTGCACGGCCCGGCCGGTGGTCAGCCGCAACGGGTAGTGCTCGTCCACCGGTTCTTCCGGCAGCCGGTGGTCGGCGGGCTTCAACACCGCCCGTCCACCGGGGTCGTGGGCCCGGTACTCCTGAGCACCGTGCTGCTCGCCGGAGGCCAGGTCGTGGCCGAAGTCCTCGCACTCCTCCAGGCGGGTCGGGAACACATGCCCGGTGTAGAGCCGCTCGGTGCCGTCCGGGGCCTGCGGCGTGCACGGCCACTGGATGCCGCAGGCCCCCCGCAGCCGGTCGTACGTGAGCGCGCTCTGGTCGCACGGGCGCCCGCGGGTCAGGGCGATGAACGACTCCCACGCCTGCTCCGGCTCCTCCCACTTCACCAGCGGCTCGCCGTCCCGGTCCCGCAGGTCCAGCCGCCGTGCGTAGTCCAGGAGCGCGTCGAAGTCCGAGCGGGCCCGGCCCGGCGGCTCGACGGCCTTCTCCGAGAGGTGCACGGTGCGGTCGGCGTTGGTGTAGCAGCCGGTCTTCTCCGCCCACATGGCGGCGGGCAGGACGACGTCCGCATACGCGGTCGTCTCGGTGAGGAAGGCGTCTGAGACCACGAGAAAGAGCTTGTGGTGCCGCTTGATCGCCCGGATCCGGTGCAGATCGGGCAGTGACACCAGGGGGTTCGTCCCGGTGATCCACAGGAATCGGATGTCGCCGGTGACGCACTGCCGGAAGATCTCCATCGCGTGCGTGGGCGGCCCGGTGTGCGGGATCTGTGCCGCCTCGATGTTCCAGGCGCGGGCGAGTTCGGCCAGCTGACCGGGGTGCTGCCAGTTGCGGAACCCGGGCAGGGTGCCGTCGGCGCCGGTCTCCCGGGTGTTCTGGGCGGTCGGCTGGCCGTTCATCTGGAACACCGTGCGGCCCGGGCGGCCGATCATGCCGCGCAGCAGCTGCACATTGTTGACCTGGACGGCCGCCTCCGTCGCCTGATGCGACTGGTAGACGCCCTGCAGCACGGTGGACACCAGGCGCTCGCCCTCGCCCAGGATCCGCGCCGCCAGCACGATGTCCTCGGCCGCCACTCCGCACAGCGCGGCGGCCCGCTCCGGCGGGTAGTGACTGGTGATGTGGGCCAGCTCGTCGAACCCGACGGTGTGGGCGCGTACCCATGGCTCGTCGATCAGACCGTGCTCGATCAGTTGCTGAAGGATCGCGTTGAGCAGTGGGACGTTCGTACCGGGCCGGATGGCCAGGTGCACATCGGCTTCGCGGGCGGTCGGCGTGGACCGGGGGTCGACCACGACCAGCCGGGGGCGGTTCGGGCCGTGCAGCCGGTCCAGGATCCGCGACCAGAGCACGGTCTGGGTCGCGGCCATGTTGTGCCCGACCATGAAGAGGGTGTCGCACAGGTCGATGTCGGTGTACGAGCCGGGATTGCCGTCGCTGCCAAAGGACTCGATCAGTGCCCACGCGGCCGTCGCCGTGCACAGCCGGGTGTTGCCGTCCAGATGCGGGGTGCCGATGCCACCGCGGGCGATCAGCGCTTGCGTGTAGTACTCCTCCGCGAACAGCTGACCGCTGGTGTAGAACGCCAGTGCCGACGGCCCGTGTTCGGCGAGCAGGCGCCGGGAGTGGTCCGCCACCGCGCCCATGGCGGTGTCCCAGTCGGTCGGACGCAGCCTGCCGTGCTCCCGGATCAACGGCTCGGTGAGCCGGTCGGGGGAGTTGTTCGCCTGCCAGCCGTACAGGCCTTTCGGCCCGAGCCGGCCGTGGTTGACCCGGTCCTCGGTACGGCCGCGAACCCCTACCATCCGGCCGTCCTTCACGGCGATGTCCAGCCCGCAGCCGGTGGAGCACAGCACGCAAGCCGACGGCACCCAGCTGTCGACCTCCGACTCGTCGACCGTCAGATACCGGTCGGCGCGCTCCGGCCACCGCTCGCCTGGGCCGAACGGCGTCCGCTCGCCCCACACGTCCACGACCCGGTCCGTGTCCGCCATCGCAGCCTCCGTGGGTTGCCCGTACGGGATCGGGCGCGGGGTCGGCGGCTCAGCGCGTGAACCAGCCGACGAGGAGGAACACGGCGAACAGCGCCACGACGACCAAGATCACGATCAGCGGAGCGATGCCCCAGCCCTTGGGAGGGTTGTAGGTCTCCCGCGGCCCTGCCCCGGACAGGCCGTCCTCTCCCGGGGGCGTGTCGCCCGGCGGCACCCCGCCGGGCTCCGGCCGCGGCATCCGCGGCTCCTGGGGTTCGGAAGTGTTCTGGTTCATGGCCCCCGAGTGCGCAGGGATCGCCCTTTCACACCTGCTCGGGGCGGGAAAACGGCGGCGGATGATTCCCCAGCCTGGGGTAACCGCGAGGCCCGGCAAACGCCCCGGCCCCGCTCAACGGCGTCCTGGCCGACTCCCCGCTCGGCCGTGTCGGCGACCTGCCCGGCCGCGCGGTCCTCGGCTACCTGGCCTGGGCGGCCGTGGCGCGGCGCGTACCCCGAGGCCGGCGCACGCCTTCGGGCAGGCGGCGGCGGGGCCCATGGGTGTCGCACGAACGGAGGGTGGAACCGGCCGATGTGGAGGCCCGGCTGCGGCTGCTGGACGAGGCACAGCGGCACTGCTCCGCCCGGCGCTACATCGGCTGAGCCCGCCCACCCCCCGGGGGGAAGCGTCGCCGCACCTCTCGTCCCCTCAGGTGTCGAGCGCCCTTCTGCGGTCACCCGAACGTCGAGCGACGGATACACCCGAGGCGGTGCTGACAATGCGGTACGACGAACTGACAGGCCAGGTCCAGGCCCGGGCGCAGCTGCCCGACCGGCAGTCGGCGGAGCGCGCCGTACGGGCCACGCTCGAGACCCTGGCCGAGCGGGTGCCCGACGGTCTGGCCGTCCATGTGGCGGCGCAGCTGCCGGGGGAGGCGGGGGAGGCCCTGCGCCGGGTTGTCGCGTCCCACGAGGGCTCTCCCGAGGAACGGTCGTGGCGGCGGCGGCACGGGGAGCGGTTCGACATGACGGCCTTCGCCGGCCGGGTCGCCTGGCGCACCGGCATCTCCGAGGAGAACGCCGTGCGCGAGGCGGCCGCGGTCTTCGAAGTGCTGGACGCAGCGATCAGTCCCGACCTGATGGACAAGGTCTACAACGCACTGCCCCGGGACATCGGCGCCCTGTTCCCGGAGGCGCGGGCGCAGGAGGAGCGCCAGGAGCCCGCGCCCGGCTGACGGGCAGGACCACAACGGCGCCCCATCCTGGCCGGCCGCCTCCGCTCAGCGGCGGAGGTGCCTCTCGCGCTCCCAGCGGTGCAGCACGACCGTCAGATCGGCCAGGGCGAGCAGGGACAGCACCGCGCAGATCACGGAGATGGCCCCCAGCTCTCCGGAGCTCGGGGAGCTGCTGCCATGCGACGTGTACGCCCACCAGCCGAACAGCACGGCACCCGCGACGAACAGCGGGGTGTACAGCGCCGACAGCAGCAGCCGCAGACCGAGCGGGCTGCGCGCGGTGACCGGCTCGGTGCCGCTGCGCGCCTTGCGGCGGCCCCGTCCCCGCCCAGGATCGACAGGCTGCTTGTGCATGGTGGCCTCCCGGTGGAATGGGGGCACCCGATTCCAGCTGATTCCAGGGTAGGCCGCTCACCTCGTCACTTCTGCACCCCGAGCCGGTCGGCGGGCCGGGTGCCCCAGTCCGACGGGCGCGGGCCGACCCGGAAGAACAGGTCCTGGCCGGACCGGAGGTCGTCCGTGGTGATCCAGCTGCGCCCGAGGTCACGGCGGCCGAGGCGCACCTCCTGCACATAGCGGTTGGTCTCGTCGCTGCCCGGCGCCGAGACCCGGAGCCGGCCGCCCGGATACCAGCGGCGGTCCAGCGCGATGTCGACCTGGTCGAACACCGGCGTGGACAGCCCCCAGGTGTCGGTGCCGGGGAACACCGGGAACACGCCCATCGCGGACAGCACCATCCATGACGACATGGTGCCCAGGTCGTCATTGCCGGTGACCCCGTCCGGCGCGTCGGTGAACAGCGTCAGCGCGGCATGCACGACATCGGTCGTCTTCCAGGGACTGCCGGTGGACAGATAGGTGTACGGGGCGATGAGGTCGGGCTCGTTCTGCGGGTTGTACGTGTCCTTGCCGTAGTAGTCGAACGGCCCGTTGACCCACACCTCGCGAGCCGTCCGCTGAGGGTCCTTCAGCAGCTGCTCGTAGGCGAAGAAGGAGTCGAGCCGGCTGTTCGTCGCCGCCTGGCCGCCGATGAGCGAGACCAGTCCCGGCAGGTCCTGCGGCACCATCCACATGTACTGCCACGCCGTGCCCTCGTGGAAGCCCTCGCTGCGCGCCGGGTCCGGGTCGCCGGTGAAGGCACCTTCGTCGTCGCGGGCCCGGAAGAAGCCCGTGGACGCATCGAAGAGCCGGCGGTAGTTCTGCGCCCGGGCGGCGAAGCGGGCGGCGTCCGCACCATGGCCCAGTTCCTCGGCCATGGCCGCCAGCGCCGCGTCGGCGAGCGCGTATTCGAGGGTCGCCGAGGCACTGTGGCGGAAGTCCGAGTCGCCCGGTTTCGTCGGCTGCTTCATCGGCAGGTACGGGACGAAGCCGTCTCTGAGGTACTCCGCGTTGCCCTGCCGGCCGATGTACGGAGAGTCCTGCGGCGGTACCCCGTCCGCGTTCTTCTTCAGCGCCTGATAGGTCTCCTCCTCATAACCCCTCAGCAGACCTTGCTGATAGGCGTTGGTGAGGAAGGGGGTGACCGGGTCGCCGGTCATGACGTTCGTCTCGACCGTGCCGTAACCCCACTTGGGCAGCCAGCCGCCCTCCTGGTCCACGCGCAGCAGCGACAGCGCCATGTCGCGCGACTCCTGCGGGGCGAGGAGGGACAGCAGCTGGGCCTGGGTGCGGTAGGTGTCCCACAGGGACCAGTTCTGGTAGTAGGTGAACCCCTCGGAGGTGTGGATCCGGCGGTCCCAGCCGGTGTACCGGCCGTCCACGTCCTCCCCGACGTTGGGGTGGAGCAGCGCCCGGTACAGCGACGAGTAGAAGACGCGCCGGCGGCCGGTGTCGCCGCCGCTCACCCGGACCTGGCTGAGCCGCTCCTCCCACGCCTGCCGCGCCGCCGCGACGGTGTCTTCGAAGGAGCCGCGCGACTCGGCTGCGAGATTGCGTGCCGCGCCCGTGTGGTCGACATAGCTGAGCGCCGTGACGGCCTCCACGCCGCGGTTGCCGCCCGTGGTGTCGAAGCGCACGTACGCGCCGCGCCGCCCGGAGCCGGAGGAGGTGTCACTGCCGGTGGTGACCGCATCTCCGCTCCAGGTGCCGTAGGAGGCGAAGGGACGGTCGAAACGGGTGATCGCGTACACCGTGTACGGCCGGGTCTGCTGGCTGCAGAAGCCGCTGCCGGTGACGGCCGTGGCGATGGTGCGGTCGTCGAGGATCCGCACACTGCTGCTGGTGACCTTGTGCAGTGCCTGCCCGGTGTTGAGCAGGACGTTGGCCTTGTCGGTGGCCGGGAAGGTGTAGCGCTGGCGGCCGGTGTGCGCCGTCGCGCTCAACTCGGCGGTGATGCCGCCGTAGTCGGCAAGCTGGACCCGGTAGTAGCCGGGTTCGGCACGCTCCTGGTCGTGCTCGTAGGAGGAGGCGTACCGCGCGTAGTCCGTGGTGGTGATGTCCCCGGTGGTGGGCAGCACCGGCAGGTCGCCGCCGAGGCGGCAGCCGACGCCGGAGAGGTGCACGGCGGAGAATCCGCGGATGTGGGAGTCGTCCCAGTCGTAACCGGTGTTGTGGCCGGTGTCCGGCGAGAGCTGGACCATGCCGAACGGGACGGCGGCGCCCGGGAAGGTGTTGCCCGCGTTGCGGGTGCCGATGAACGGATTGACCAGTTCAGTGAGCCTGTCGGCGGTGTCGGCGGCGGCAACGGGGGTTCCGAGTGCCCCTGCGAGCAGGGCCGCGGCGGCGGTGGCCCCCGCTGCCCGGCGGACTCCCTTTCTCCCAGAGTGAGCTTTCCGTCGTTCCCTGCCCGCCATGGGCCGCCTCCGCACAGTCGGACAACGTTGTCAAAAAACCGGGTGTCAGGCTGTCCGGACCGGCAGGGCAAGTCAAGAACCGGCCGTGGTCGGCGATTCGTCGGCTACGAGCGGGGCACCCGAAAGTCTTGGACCGTCCATGCCGACCGACCGGGGAAGAAGATGAGCCGTCCGCGCATCGTGATCGTCGGAGCCGGATTCGCCGGCTACCACACCGCTCGTACGCTGTCCCGTCTCGCCCGCGGCGCGGCCGAGATCGTACTGGTCAACCCCAACGACTACTTCCTTTACGTACCGCTCCTCCCCGAGGTTGCGACCGGCATCCTCGAGCCCCGCCGGGTGGCGGTTTCCCTCTCCGGCACTCTGACGGGCACACGCCTCGTCCTCGGGGAGGCCCACAACGTCGATCTCGACCGGCGCCGCGTCGAGGTCACCGATCCCGAGGGCCGCAAGCGGGACCTGAGCTACGACCGGCTGGTCCTGGCGGCGGGCAGCGTCAACAAGCTGCTGCCGATCCCGGGGGTCACCGAATACGCGCACGGTTTCCGCGGCATGCCCGAGGCCCTGTTTCTGCGGGACCACATCACCCGCCAGCTCGAGCTGGCCGATGTGGCCGATGACGTCTCGGAGCGCGAGGCCCGCTGCACCTTCGTCGTGGTCGGTGCGGGGTACACCGGAACCGAAGTCGCCGCCAACGGAAAGCTGTTCACCGACGAGCTCGCCGGCCAGCTGCCCACCCTGCGGAGCGCGCCGCGGCCGCGGTGGCTGCTGCTCGACATCGCCGAGCGCGTACTGCCCGAACTCCCGCAGCACATGTCCGACACCGCGTCACATACGCTGGCACGCCGGAATGTCGAGGTGGCTCTGGGCACCTCGGTGCAGGAGGCCACCAAGGAGGGCGTCCGGCTGACCGACGGCCGGTTCGTGCCCACCCGCTCCCTCGTATGGTGCGTCGGCGTCCGTCCCGATCCGCTCGTCGAAGACCTGGGGCTGCCGACCGAGAGGGGCCGGCTGGTGGTCGACGAATACCTCAATGTGCCAGGCCGGCCTGAGGTCTTCGCCTGCGGCGACGCGGCAGGGGTCCCCGACCTCACCCGCCCCGGCCAGCTCACTCCCATGACGGCCCAGCACGCCACGCGCCAGGGCCATACGGCCGCCCACAACATCGCCGCCTCGTTCGGAGCGGGCGAGCGTCGGGTGTACAAGTACCGCGACCTCGGCTTCGTCGTGGACCTCGGCGGCTTCCAGGCCGCGGCGAACCCCCTGCATGTGCCGCTGTCCGGCCCGGTGGCCAAGACGGTGACCCGGGGGTACCACCTGATGGCCATGCCCGGCAATCGCATCCGGGTCGGAGCCGACTGGGCGCTCGACGCGGTGCTGCCGCGCCAGGCAGCGCACCTCGGCCTGGTCCCCGCCTCCGCCGTGCCCCTGGAGAACGCGGCGCCGGAAGTCCCGCTCAGCGGGCACCATCCCTGATCGCCGCCTCCGGGGCGCCGACGGCGATCAGCGCCCATCCCGGCGGTCCGGCGGCGGCGCCCTGCGGCCGCCTGAGGGACACTGGGCCCATGCCGGAACTGCCCGAGGTCGAAGCCCTCACCGGATTTCTGGCCGAGCATCTCGTCGGCCGGACGGTCGCCCGCGTTCTCCCTGTCGCCGTCAGCGTGCTCAAGACGTACGACCCGCCGCTGACCGCCCTCGAAGGGGAGGAGTTCACCGCGGTCACCCGGCACGGCAAGTTCCTCGACCTGGCGGCCGGCGACCTGCATCTGGTCATCCACCTGGCCCGGGCGGGCTGGCTGCAGTGGAAGGAGAACCTCCCCGCGGCCCCGCCGCGGCCGGGCAAGGGACCGCTGGCCCTGCGGCTGCGCCTCGCCGAACCCCCGGACACGGGCTTCGACCTCACCGAGGCGGGTACGCAAAAACGCCTCGCCGTGTACTGCGTACGGGATCCCGCCGAGGTGCCCGGTATCGCCCGGCTCGGCCCGGACCCGCTGAGCGAGGACTTCACGCTGGAGAGGTTCGCCGGGATGCTGAGCGGCGAACGCCGTCGGATCAAGGGCGTGCTTCGGGACCAGAGCGTGATCGCCGGCATCGGCAACGCCTACTCGGACGAGATCCTGCACGCCGCACGCATGTCGCCGTACAAGCTCGCCGCGAAGCTGACCGAGGACGAGACGGCTGCCCTCTACGCGGCGGTGGGCTCCACACTCCGCGAGGCGGTCGAACGGTCTCGCGGACTGGCGGCCGGAAAGCTGAAGGCTGAGAAGAAGAGCAGGCTGCGGGTACACGGCCGCACCGGACAGCCGTGCCCCGTCTGCGGGGACACGGTCCGCGAAGTCTCCTTCAGCGACTCCTCGCTGCAGTACTGCCCGACCTGCCAGACGGGCGGGAAGCCTCTCGCGGACCGCCGGCTGTCCCGGCTGCTCAAATAGCCCGGCTCACCTCCGGGCGGTCACTGCTCGGGGGGCCCGCGGCCTCGGCCTTCGTCAGCTCCGAGTCGGTAGGGGTAACCGGCGTAGATCGTCACCCCGATCACGACCGATCACGAACCACACGGCGAACCGCACCCAGGTGTGCCAGTGCAGACCAGCGGGCGAACTCGCGCAGCACCGTGTAGCCGTACGTCCACGCCGACCCCGGCCCTTCGGGATCAGGCGGAAACTGACGGGCGCTCATCACCGCGGAGGCGTGCGCGGTGATTGGAAGACGCCGCTCCGTGGGAGTTGGAGCACAGTTTGTAGCGATGTCTGAGTGAATTCTTATGAGTTCTTGAAGATTTCGCTCGAACGATGATCGGAACGGGTAAGCCGTTTTAGGGTCATAAGCCGTCGGTCGGCTTCTGGCCCATACCCCCCACAGCCCTGTACGGCGAGCGTCTTCGGGCGCCCGCCGATGCCCCGTCGTACTCGGAGCCATCGAGTCCGGGCCGGGGTACGGGCTCCGAGCATCCGGAGGTACGACCATGAGCCCTCGCCACAGCAGACGTCCGGCGTCCAACCGGCACCATCACGGCCGACCCGCAGGGCCGCCGCCGCACCGGCTGGGCCTGGCGGCAGGCGTGTTCACGGTCGTCACGAGCGTCGGCACCGGCCTGGCGGTCTTCGGCCCGGGCGGGGAAGTCGCGGTGGCCGACGCGCGGTCCGCCGCGTACCGCCTCGCCTCCTCGGCGTCCCCCATGGCCGAGGAAGCGAGGCGGTCTGCGGCGGACGACGCGCGCAAGGGGAACCCCCGGCCGGGCAAGCCGTCGGCGAAGCCCGTCCCGGTGCGTACGGGGCCGAAACCGGTCCCGGGACGTACGGCGTCGAAGGCGCCGCAGGTGGG